>NZ_JANDHW010000018.1 GCF_024330105.1 Coprobacter tertius | reverse complement strand
AGGCATCCGTCTCGTACTACTTCTTTTGTCTATTGTAATGTTGTCAATGATCGATTTTCAAACTTCCCTTCTATTGGAAAGCGGATGCAAAAGTACACGCTTTTTTATTACCCTCCAAATATTTTTACACCTTTTTTTGAACTTTTTTATCCAGCATATAACAATCCCCTTATTATCACTGATTTACAAAATGTATTTTTTTTGTCTCTGTTGAGAAAAATAAGTTTTCCAAAACAAAATATTTTATCAGATTGTTCTAATTTATTGAATCAATTCTATAAAATCTCAAGAAATTATGTCATACAAAACTATTCTCACGGCTTTATTGGTTTGCTGTACGAGTTTTATTTATGCCGAAAGTATAGAATCTCCTAACCGGCAATTAAAACTAGACTTTTATATCGAATCGGGCATTCCTTATTACAGCCTTTCGTTTAAAGGAGAAACCGTTATCGGCAAAAGCCGATTAGGTTTTGAAATGATGAACGTACCTTCTATGAAAGACGAATTTTCTTTAAGAAACGCCCATGTTTCTTCTTTTGACGATACATGGGAGCCGGTATGGGGAGAAGTGAAAGAAATAAGAAACCGATATAACGAACTCGAGGTGTTACTAGAACAAGGCAATCCAAAACGAGAAGTTATAGTCAGATTCCGTCTCTACGACGACGGAATGGGGTTCAGATATGAATTCCCAAAGCAAAAAGACTTGTCATATTTCACTATTGCCGAAGAACTCACTGAATTCAATCTTGGCAAAGATTATAAGGCTTTCTGGATACGTGGAGACTACGACACTAATGAATACAGCTATACAACTTCTCAATTATCGGAAATAGCCGAAAAAATAAAGGACGCAACAGAAGCCATTCCGGCACAATCCCCCACCAAAGAACTTGCCGTACAAACACCTCTTATGCTAAAAGGCGATAGTATATATATAAATATACACGAAGCTGCACTAAAAGATTATCCGGCCATGGTACTGAAACTCGATGATAAGAATTTCGTTCTTTCTTCGCTACTCACACCTGATCCTCTCGGTGGCAAAGGTCGCCTACAAACATCCAGCCAAACACCGTGGAGAACTATTCTCGTAAGTGATAAAGCCGCTGATCTTTTAGCTTCGAAAACTATTCTGAATTTAAACGAACCGAATAAAATTAAAAATACGAACTGGATAAAACCGATGAAATATGTGGGTGTATGGTGGGAAATGTTCGTGCCCAATGGAAAAAACTGGGCATATGCCGATACGACAAATATAAAACTCGACTCGATAAACTACCGGCAATTAAAGCCCACCGGCAAACATGCCGCTACAACAGAAAATGTAAAAAAATACATTGATTTTGCAGCTAAAAACGGCTTCGACGGGGTACTGGTAGAAGGCTGGAACATAGGATGGGAGGACTGGTTTGGCCATATGAAAGAATATGTTTTCGATTTCGTAACGCCGTATCCGGATTTCAACGTAAACGAATTACAACAATATGCTGCTGATAAAGGAGTCAAACTAATTATGCACCACGAGACATCCGCTTCCGTACCCAATTATGAACAACATATGGATACTGCTTATCAATTTATGAAAAAACACGGATACGACGCCTTGAAATCGGGGTATGTAGGAAAAATAATCCCTTATGGAGAACATCATTACGGGCAAACTATGGTAAACCATTACCTCAAAGCTATCGAAAAAGCCGCCGATCAGGAAATTATGGTCAACGCCCACGAACCGGTACGACCTACCGGAATGCATCGTACTTATCCTAATTACCTCGCCGCCGAGTCGGCTCGAGGTACTGAATATGAAGCATTAGAATACATAAATCCCGACCACCAGACCATTTTACCGTTTACTCGTTTAATGGGAGGACCGATGGACTATACCCCCGGGATATTCCAAACCGACCTCAGCTACTACGACCCCACAGTAAAAAAGCGTGTGAATACGACCTTAGCTAAACAATTGGCATTATACGTCACGATGTATAGCCCACTACAAATGGCCGCAGATTTACCTGAAAATTACGAAAGATTTCCGGATGCCTTCCAATTCATAAAAGACGTAGCTGTCGATTGGGACGATACCCGAATTCTCGAAGCCGAACCGGGCGATTTTATTACCATTGCAAGAAAAGCTAAAGGCACAAACGACTGGTATGTGGGTAGCATCTCCGACGAAAATAAACGCCGTTCTGAAATTTCTTTTGATTTTCTCGATGACGGGAAAGATTACATCGCTACAATTTATGCCGACGGCCCCAACGCAGATTATGAGAAAAATCCTCAATCTTATACAATAAAAAAATATAGAGTAAACAATAAATCGAAATTAAATCAACCCGTTGCCCGTAGCGGAGGATACGCAATCAGCATAAAAGAAGCCAAATCTTCCCGTGAAATTAAAAACCTAAAAAGATTATAATGTACACTATATAAATTCTCATAATTATAAATTATATTATATTTGCAACATTATATCTAAAAACGAAATTATGGAAAGAGATTATTCTGCTTCACGCTATGAATCGCAAGCCGCACAAACTACGCTCATAAAGAATGTTTATCTTTGGATGACAGCAGCACTTGCTATTACCGGCATTACAGCATTGGCTGTAAATAATTCTACAGCTATGCAGCAATTGCTGTTTAATGGAAGAGCCAGCTTTCTTATCCTTATCATTGCAGAATTTGCACTGGTATGGTATATATCAGCCCGTATAGACCGATTATCGTTTACAACAGCTACAGGATTGTTTATGTTATATTCATTTCTCAACGGTCTCACGCTTTCTTTTATATTCTTAGCATATACTGCGTCTTCTATCGCCTCTACATTTTTTATTACTGCCGGAACATTTGGAGCAATGAGTTTATACGGATATTTTACCAAAAAGGACCTTACCTCCTGGGGAAATATCTTGATTATGGCACTTATCGGTCTTATTATTGCTTCGGTAGTAAATATTTTCATGAGTAGTTCTATGTTATACTGGATTACCACGTTTGCAGGCGTCATCATTTTTGTAGGACTCACAGCCTATGATACTCAAAAAATAAAATCGTTATTGGGACAAGAAATAAACGAGACTTCACAAAAAATGGCTCTCATCGGAGCTTTATCTTTGTACCTCGATTTTATAAATTTGTTCTTATATTTATTACGTATTTTCGGAAGCCGCAGAAATTAAAAACCATTATTTTATAAAAAATAGGCTGTCTAATTTTTTATTGTTAGACAGCCTATTTTTTATTCATATATTTTAAAGAGATGTTTCGGAAAGAAGATTTTCGAGATCTTTCCCTGAAAGTTTAGGATAGAATCTACCATTACGTGCTACAGTAATATTTCCCGTTTCTTCCGATACAATAATAGCCGTAGCATCAGATTCCTGAGAAATACCTAATCCCGACCGGTGGCGTAACCCAAAAGATTTGGGAATATCTTGGCTATGAGAAACCGGAAGAATGCAAGACGCCGCAACGATACGATTATCGGCAATAATTACAGCACCATCGTGCAAAGGGCTATTTTTAAAAAAAATACTTTCTATTAAACGAGTATTTACATTGGCATTTATTATATCACCGGTTTGCACAAACTGCGTAAGAGCGATGTCTTTTTGTATCACGATCAGTGCCCCGGTTTTTGATTTGGCCATGTTCATACACGCATACACAATAGGTAAAATAAAAGCATGATTCTGATTTTTCTCCTTATCGGTGAAAAATAATTTAAAGAAAAAACGCCATCGTTTATGCGATCCCAACTCGACCAAAAAACGACGTATTTCATCTTGAAACAATATTACGAGGATAAGGACACCTACACTGATAAATTTGTCCATAATAGCCCCCATCAGCTTCATATCAAGAATCTGTGTTACCACGATCCACACACCGATAAAAGCCATAACTCCGGCAAATATATTTATCGTACCCGAATCCTTCATTAATTTATAAATATTGTACAGCAGCAATGCTACCAAAATAATATCTACAATATCTTTTATTCCGAAATGTACAAACATATAACTTTTCGTTTAATTCAATGTATACCGAGAATTTTATTCGGACCTCAACGTTTCCGACACTATTTTTACCGTCTCTACCGCTTCACGTACATCATGAACACGTAAAATATCGGCTCCACTCAGAAGCGCCAATGTATTCAGTACGACCGTACCATTAAGGCTTTCCTCCGGTGTCGTCTCCAATAATTTATATATCATCGACTTACGTGAAACGCCTACCAGTAATGGCAAACCGAACACATTAAAATCGGCAAGCCTGTTCATCAATAAGTAATTATTTTTTAACGTCTTGCTAAATCCGAAACCTGGGTCTATAATCAGATCTTTGGCTCCCATTAAAGTCAGTCGATCTATTTTTTGGGCAAAATAACGTAAGATTTCCGCTATCAAATTATTATAAGCGGTATGACTCATCATAGTTTGAGGTGTACCTCTCATATGCATCATAATGTAAGGAACACCCAATAACGCCACTGTAGAAAACATCTTTTCGTCAAGTTCACCAGCCGAAATATCGTTTATTATCGCTACCGAATATTCTTCGACACACCATCTGGCGACATCAGCCCTGAAAGTATCCACCGAAACAATGGCTTCAGGATAAAACCGCCGAATAATACTCAATCCCTTATCTAATCTCCGTATTTCTTCCTTAGATGAAATATTTTCGGCTTGCGGTCTGGAAGAATAGGCCCCAATATCTATAATATCGGCACCTTCATTCATCATTTTCTGCAAACGCGCAATTATCATCGTATCCTCTTCACTCCGGCTACCGGCATAAAAAGAATCAGGAGTCACATTTAAGATACCCATTACCCAGGGACGATCGATAACGGTAAGTTTTCCGTTAATATTGAGTGCCATCTGCTTTTTCGGAACCGTATTCATGACAAATGCAATTTCTCCTAAATAATTACAACTAACGAAGATAAACTTTTTTATCGGAATGCCGGATATTTAAATCAAATTTTATAAGAATTTCCACGACAAACAAAATTACGATCCGGCATTATCTGCTACCGGAATCTTTTGTAACTCTTTCGACTTCTTGCATCGGCTTATCAACAGGTTCCTTCAAAGAATTATGTTTATTGTGTTTTTCTTTTTTCTTGTTTTTTTGTTTTATACTTACAGCCTTCTTTATTACTGTATCTGTTTGCAACTCTTTATTAAAAGATTCTATTCGAGCATTAAAGACTGAGATTTCTTCCTCCCCGTTTAAAATCACCGTTTTGGAAGAAAAATCGACAAAATGCAATGCGACGGCAATTAATATAAATATAAGGAATACGAAAGCAGCCCGTCGTTCCTTCCGGGAAAAATAAAAAAATCGATTATCGTAAAATTTATTCATTTGAATAATCCTAACCCCGAAAGGAAAATAATAAATATGGCAACTGGAGCAATATACTTAAGACAAATCATTAAAGCCGGAAAATACCAATCGTTTATTTTACCGTGATTGTTCAGTTCGTTCCGTACAAATTTACGATCGAGTTTCCAGCCTACATATATAGATATGAGCATACCGCCTAAAGGCAAAAGAATATTGGAAGCCAGAAAATCGCAAAAATCGAAAATTGTGAACCCGAATATCTTCACATCGGAAAGCGCCCCAAAAGAAAGAGAACAGAGAATACTCATTACAAAACATATAAAAACCAATAACTGGGTAGCTCTGCTTCGGATAAAGCCGAACTCTTCACATAAAAAAGCAATAGCGACTTCACAAAGCGAGATCGTAGAAGTAAGAGCCGCAACCGTAATGAGAATAAAAAATAATATCGACCAGAAATAAGCTCCCGGCATGTGCTGGAAAACATTAGGTAGAGTAATAAATATAAGTTCGGGCCCTTGAGAAGGACTGATACCAAAAGAAAAAACAGCCGGGAATATAACGATACCAGCCAACACAGCCACCACCGTATCGAGTGAAGCTACAGTCACTGCCGTTTTAGGCAAAGATGTATTCTCTGAAAAATACGAAGAATAAGTTATAAGCGTACCCATCCCCAAACTTAAAGAGAAAAACGCCTGCCCCATCGCCCTGAGAACAACACCTGAATCGATTTTTGAAAAATCGGGATGGAACATAAAAGACAATCCCTCGGCAGTACCCGAAAGGAATAACGACCTGATCCCGAATATAATCAACAAAACAAATAATAACGGCATTAGTATATTCGATGCTTTTTCGATCCCGTTATGTACACCTCGGGAAAGAATAATATAATTTATTAGGAGAAAAAGCGCAGTCCAGAAAATAGGACGAAATGAACTCGAAGTAAATTCAACAAATGCCGATTGAAAAAAAGCGGGGTCTTTTCCCGTTAATCCAAACGAAATAGACTGCCAAACATATTCAAGTGTCCACCCGGCAATTACCGAATAAAATCCCATGATAAAAACAGCGGCGAAAATTCCTAAAAATCCTACAATAAACCAGTATGATCCCGGAGAAAGTTTCATAAATGTACGAGTAGCATTCGCCTTAGCACTCCGCCCGATAGTAAACTCGGCCAGCATGACCGGTAATCCCAAAACAATAACACATATACAATACACCAATAAAAAAGCGGCTCCACCATTCTGACCCGTTTCGTAAGGGAAACGCCAAATATTACCCAATCCTACCGATGATCCTGCTGTGGCGGCTATTACCCCCAAACGCGTCGCGAATGTCGCTCGTTTTGTCATATCGATCTTATTTTAATTTATTTCTGCAAAATTAATACATGAAATGATATTTACGTATTATTATTTACAGAAAAATACGAATCTGAAAGTTTTTCTCAGTTTTTGCTAAACAATTTACGAATTATGCAAATAAAATACAAATCCTGCATACTTCAAGTCAAATATGTATCTTTGTATTGTTCTTTATCTGTTGTATTGAACATGATAAATTAGAATTTGTTTATGAACATAAAACATTTAATACTGTCTTTTCTTCCGACGATCGTTATTGCTTCGATCATCATATACCTATCTCTCATCTATACTTCAGCACCTACCGAACTTACTAAAATCCCGTATATCGATAAGTATGTACACGCTTGCATGTATCTCGGCCTAACATTCGTTTTTTATTTCGATATGTTCCGCTCTCCTCATCTCCCAAACATGAGTCGTTCTCAAAAACTCTGGACAATATGGCTTTTACCCGTAATTTGTGGAGGTTTAATGGAATTAGGACAAAAATATTTGACGACAACGCGGGCATGCGAATTACTCGATTTCGTTTCGAACACAATTGGAGCTACTACCGGGCTACTTGCCGGGGTTTTAATTATTAATCCTTTACTTCGAAAATATCGATATAAAAAATAACAAGAGGATAATTGTATTATTTACCCTCCTGTTATTCTATATATTCTTCATCGTTCTTATATCCTTTGATTCATCACTGTTGCCATATCTGAACGACCCATTATCTCATATATTATCGCAGCACAAGTATAAGAAACCGATGGTATAAGGCGTACATGAATATCGAATCCACCCTCTTTTTCGGCTGGAAAAGGGACATATAATGCCGATTCGATTTCATGAACTTTTACTGCCGAAGGCAACGAATAGTAATCGAGTGCCGCACAGCCATCATCCGCTACAGTAAGTACACATACCGGTTTTAAACAATTTCCTCTCATATGCTGATTGTTTTGAAACGCATATAACGGATGCTGTGTATCTATAAAATGAGTCACCGGCCTCGACCACCCTTTCATCTTAAAAGAAATCATCCGTAAAAGATCTTCCGGTAAAAACACCCTGCCGCTGCCATCTTCATTCTTTACCGGTTTCAATACCGAACGTATATCTATAGCTTCAGTCATATAAACAGGGGCTATGCTCAGAACAGAAGCGATCGCTTCGGGAAGTTTCATCGAAATATATTTGTCGATAGAAAGACCGCCTACCTGAAGAACATCATCTTCAAAGCTGGGGGTCAATTCCTCCATATTAGTCTTCACCTTTTCAATCCATTCTTTTACTGAAAGATACATTTTTCTATCCTCCCTAATTAAAAGTTTGCGATAGCAGGAAAAGCCACACTCAATTTTTTTGCCACCGATCTTATTTTTGCAGGAGTAGATAATTCCGTCGAAGTAACATTATAGGGGTCGGCACGCAAAATTTCACGAGCACCCTGCCAAGTAGTTATTTCGGGGTATCGAGTTGTTTCGATCTCTTCTACAACAGGTTTGGAAGCAAATTCTTCACATAACCAAAATTTTTTCTCAAAACCACTATCCGACTCTATTCCCTGTTGAATTTCGGGATCGGCAGTTGCATAATACCCCGAAATATTATCTTTAGAAATAAACCGTATACGCATGTATTTACCAGCCACCTTTATCAACGCCGACAGGTTTCCATTCCGGGTTTCATATGTTTTTAGTTGATCATTATTTTTCATAAAACATTAAATTAATAGGGGTTCCCGTCGCACTGTAATACGAAATACCAACATAATAACCGGGAACCCCTTGAAATTATAAATCGAAGAATCCTAAAAGAATGTCGAACAAAGCATTATGCAGTCTTCGGGATAATTCGCATATGCGCTGCCGGATAACGCAGAGTGAGGCAGCTTGCTTCGGTGAGTACCAATGCGTCGGTATTACGTACTCCGGCCTTTTTCAGGTCGAGCGCCTGAGTTCCAAAAGGAACATGAGACCATTTGGTAATAAATTCGGGATCGAAAATAAAACCGTAATCACTCATGCCGCAATCATCAAACACTTCGGAATAGAGTACGAACAAACGTCCGAATTTCGATTTTATTTCAGAAAAATCTATCCCCCATTTTACCATATCCTCATTAGAGGTAACGATTTTTGTAACTTCGAGTTTATTGATACGCCCGATAAAATCGGAACCGCCGATAAGCACTTTTCTCTTATTTCCACCATTTCCGGTAAACGCCTCTTTCATAATATCGATGAGATCGTTTTGGGTAAGGTCAACTTTAGGATCGAATTCATATTCTTTACCGGCCTGCCACCAGATACCTCCTGTAAGAGATACATTTTCTTTTTTCTTAGAATCATATAGCGAACGCTTCACCCCGAACATGAACGTTTTTTCCATCCCCAAACGCATATCGTATATAGCCGACTCTTCAGCATCGGAGAAATCCCACTCGACTTCTTTATTGGCAATCTTCTGGAATGTAGATTGTTCTACCTGCATCTTAAAAATCTGGCAGTTATTTTGCTCCTTAACCGGTAAAGCCTCGAACTGAGCTGTTTGTACATCAAGTTCTGTCGCTGCACGGCCCATACGTATAAAAGTAGCCCCTTTTGCAATAGAAGGCACACAATTTTCAATAGAGCCGATTTTTTTACCGTTTATGGCATAAACATTCAGTTCTCCATTTTCTTCTTTACTGGAGATATAAAGCACTAAATCAGCTTTAGATTGAGTGGTACCATCCGCCTCATAACCTTTTACCCCTTGTACGAGAATTGTTTCCGAAACTTCGAAAATATCGTTATTGGTCGTATTCAGTTTTACTTTTTGCGAGGCGGAAGTGGCAGAGGATGACTCAGGCTCGGTATATGCGGTATTAAGCGTCGCCTTAGTCGGTTTTACATCAACCGAATAATAATCGACCACCATAGATCCGGCTCGACGAGAACCAGCCCAACGAGTCAACTGATCGATCGGAGTCGACATGGGACGAATGCGGGTAATACGACGGTCGATCTCGTTTTTAATCAACCCGCTACTCTCTTTTCGTGAAATATCGGTAGTCAACGGCTCTCCCGTCACGATCTTGCCCCCGCTCGATCCCGGGATTACGGCTGCTGCCCAAACCCCTGCACCCGAAATTCCGACACAGGCTGCGACTACTGCAAATACAAAAAACAGAAAATCTCCCGACTTAAAAAATTTAATCATTTTTTTCTTCATAATTGTTTGTTTAAAATTAGAAATACTCATTAACTGCGGATATTTTCCGCAAACAATCGTTTTATTGGATAGATGTTATAACTTTATTATTCAGATAATCAGGAGAGAACGATTACAAATCCCATATACTCCGTCTTCGGCGTAAACCGAAAGCCGGTGTAAGATCCTCATCTTCATCATCTCCGGCCGAACGACTGCTTCTCAAATCGGGCATAGCATCGCCCTCTCTTTGTTTTTTCTCTAAAGAAATACGTTCGTTACGGCCTTTTACAATAGCTGCCTTTTCGGCACAATCGAGATCGTTATCATAATGTATGCCTTTAAATAGCAATTCGAGAACATCAGGGGTAAAATCACCCATAAATACATGCTCGCAAACATGATAAACCTTTCCCATAAAATTTTCAAAATCATCATCGTCCATTCCTTTAGCTTCTTTAAAGCGAGCGATTGCACGCTGACTATGTTCCAGGTTTTCCTGCATTGTTTTTTCGGTTTCCCTTTGGCGAGCCATTCTTTCAAGAAACTCATCATTTTCTTTTCTAATCTGGCTCATTCGGTCTTCGTCATCAGCACATTCGAGAATATCCTTTCCAAAATGTCGTACACACGCAATCAGAGGATCTTCACCACCGATCACATCTGAAATAAAAGCACCCATTTTAGGATTTGCCACAAAAAGGCTTGCCAGTTTATTCTGGTCGTTACACAATCGTTCATAGCGTTCACAAAGACGACTGTCGTACTCGGCCAACGCATCGAAAAAATCATCATCGTTGTCTAACGCACGATCGGGAAAACGCTTTGCAAGTTTCGCCACAATAAGCTCCCGGGCATTCTTCCTCGGAGCCTTCATCGATTCATTGTTTTCATTTTTCATAAATAAAAATTTTATATTGTTAAATAATGGCGGATGCCCGCCTGTTCTAAAACTTTACAATGCAAATAAACAGGCAATTCGGAAGCGACTCGTGTGATAGTTATATAAAGGGATAAAAGGAAGATTATTTACGAAAGAAAAATTATTTATATTTCTCGCTTCTTCATTAATATAAGGATTTTTCACGTTTTACCGATTAGATTTTGACAATGGGGCTTCGAGGTTAAAAAAAGATGATGTACATTTGCATAATTTTGAAATACAGCCTGTAAACACAAGGCTATGAATCGACCCAATAAAAATTAAATTATAGATTTATGGCAACACCTCCTCCTTTCAAGTATCAGGAGCCTTTCCCCATGGGGAAAGACAATACCGAGTATTATTTACTCTCCAAAGACCATGTATCGGTAAATACCTTTAACGGAAAAGAAGTATTAGTAGTAGAACCTGAAGCTCTCACCTTATTATCGAATGCCGCATTTCGCGATGTATCGTTTTTATTAAGGCGGGAACATAATCTGATGGTAGCTAAAATACTGAAAGATCCTGAGGCCAGCGATAACGACAAATTCGTAGCTCTTACCATGTTACGCAACGCGGAAGTAGCCAGCAAAGGAGTTCTGCCTTTCTGCCAAGATACC
Source organism: Coprobacter tertius (assembly GCF_024330105.1). NCBI lineage: Bacteria > Pseudomonadati > Bacteroidota > Bacteroidia > Bacteroidales > Barnesiellaceae > Coprobacter > Coprobacter tertius. The sequence continues at coordinate 28,807 of NZ_JANDHW010000018.1, read as the reverse complement.
GGAACCGCTATCGTTGTAGGTAAAAAAGGACAACAGGTATGGACCGGCGGAGGCGATGCTGAAGCCCTTTCGCTGGGTGTATATAAAACATATACCGAAGAAAATCTGAGATACTCGCAGAATGCACCCTTAGATATGTATAAAGAAGTAAATACCCGTTGCAATCTACCGGCTCAGATCGACCTGTACGCTGTAAACGGAATGGAATATAAATTCTTGTTTATGACTAAAGGCGGCGGTTCAGCTAACAAAACATACTTGTATCAAGAAACCAAAGCCCTAATCAACCCGGGTACATTAGTAAATTTCCTTGTTGAAAAGATGAAAACCCTCGGAACTGCCGCTTGTCCTCCTTATCATGTGGCATTCGTAATCGGCGGTACATCGGCAGAAATGAACTTGAAAACAGTTAAACTGGCATCCGCTAAATATTATGACAATCTACCCACAGAAGGAAATGAATGGGGACAGGCTTTCAGAGATATAAAACTCGAACAAGAAGTTCTGAAAGCAGCTCAGGAATCGGGTATCGGCGCACAATTCGGTGGTAAATATTTTGCTCACGATGTACGCATAATACGCTTACCGCGTCATGGTGCTTCCTGCCCTGTAGGACTCGGTGTATCTTGCTCTGCCGACCGCAACATTAAAGCGAAAATCAACCGCGACGGTCTTTGGATCGAGAAACTCGATGACAGACCCGGAGAACTGATTCCAGAAGAATTACGCCAGTCTGGTGAGGGGAATGTAGTAAAAATAGACCTGAACCGCCCGATGAAAGACATACTTGCCGAATTAACTAAGTATCCTGTTTCTACCCGTTTGTCTTTAAACGGAACCATCATCGTAGGCCGCGATATCGCTCACGCCAAAATCAAAGAGCGTCTCGATGCAGGAGAAGGTATGCCACAATACCTGAAAGATCATCCCATTTACTATGCCGGACCGGCAAAAACACCTCAAGGGATGCCCTCGGGTTCATTCGGACCGACGACTGCCGGCCGCATGGATTCTTATGTCGACCTTTTTCAGGAAAACGGAGGTTCAATGATTATGATTGCCAAAGGTAACCGCAGCCAGCAGGTAACCGATGCCTGTAAAAAACACGGTGGTTTTTATTTAGGAAGTATCGGTGGCCCCGCTGCAATACTCGCACAAAATAATATAAAGAAAGTAGAATGTCTCGAATATCCAGAATTGGGAATGGAAGCAATCTGGAAAATAGAAGTTGAAGATTTCCCTGCATTTATACTTGTTGACGATAAAGGGAATGATTTTTTCAAACAGATAAAACCACTTTGTCCGGCCAGTCCGAAATGTGAATAATACCAAACAAAGATTCAAAGAGCCTGCTTTTTAAAAACGCAGGCTCTTTTTCTTACCTATCCTATAGTAATAACGTATATTTGTATCCGCTTATTTACACAAACATAATATTCACCATGAAAAGGAATTGTATCACATTATTAGCGATTTTCGCATTTATGATCTTGTCATTAGACACAAACTCACAAAATCTCTCGGAAGTACCGACGTTCAAACGTTATGCAAAAGAAAATGCAGAATTACCGGCACCAGCAAAAAATAAAAAACGCATCGTTTTTATCGGAAACTCGATTACCGAATTCTGGGCCAGTACACACCCGTATTTTTTTGAAAATAACGGATATATCGGACGAGGAATCAGCGGACAGACCAGTCCTCAAATGTTACTACGTTTTTACAGAGATGTCGTTGCACTAAAACCGACAGCAGTCGTCATAAATGCCGGAACCAATGATATCGCCGAAAATACAGGAAAATACGACGCCGATTATACTTTCGATAACATACGCGCTATGGCCGACATCGCTAAATCCAACAAAATCAAAGTTATTTTATCCTCGGTGCTCCCAGCCGAAAAATTCGTTTGGAACCAGCGTATTACCGATGCTCCTCAGAAAATCGAAGCCCTGAATAAACGCATTAAAGAATATGCTAAGAAAAATAATTACGCTTATATCGATTATTATTCGACATTAAAAGACGAAAAATGCGGATTGCCTGCTAAACTAAGCAGCGATGGAGTTCACCCTAATGCTGCCTGTTATGAAATAATGGAAAAAATCGCGAAAAAGGTAATCGATAAAATCAATTAAATAAACGACTATTATTAACAGCAAAGCGGGAAAATGTTTTATTTATTTTCCCGCTTTGCTGTTAATACCGTTTGGTCTTATTTTTCACTGTAATATGCTTTTGCCCGATCGATATCGGTAAGGAAATCCTGTAAATCCTGTTCGTGATCTTGTTCTTCAGCCATAATATGTTTAGCCATATCGCAGGTTGTAAAATCGAGGCCGTCGGTAAGAGTCGCTATTTCCTGATAACGAAGTATAGCACAACGCTCGGAGGCAACATTTTGTTTCAGGATACTTACTACGCTAAAATCGTCGGGAGCTACATATTTGCAATGAGCCAAATCGAACCATTGCTTAGGAGACAAAACAGGAGTCCCTTCAAGTTCGATAATACGAGTCGCCAATAAATGAGCATGTTCGTATTCTTCCTGCGCATGTTCTTCCATTTCTTTTTGTACTTCGGTACGCATAGGACCTTCGATAACGAAAGAACCTACCCAATATTGATAAAACGCCAGCCACTCTTCGGCTAAAGCTTTATTCAGATTATCTACTAATTTAGGAACATCGATTTTCCCTTTAAGAATTGCAACACTTTCTTTTGCCATAACTTTACTATTTTAAAAGGTTAAACTTCTTGTGAATATCATACCACTCTTTTATTATACAGGATAGTTGTATAACATAATAAATTTCTTTTTGTTCGCTTTTTTAACGGATGAGCCCTTACCTCATCAAATACGAACAAAAATTTTTCGATTCTATTAAAAAATTATAATTGAAAAAATAACCTCTAAATATTTGTTTTCACAATCTAAATATTCTACATTTGCAATTAACAATATTGTTAAACATATATGTTAGTATGAAAACTAAAGAAAAAGAAGATAAAAACACAGAGCAAGCCATTCTCGAAGCTGCAGAAAAAGAATTCCTTGAGAAAGGTTATGTCCTAAGTAAAACAACCGATATAGCAAGGGCCGCCGGTGTCACCCACGCAATGTTACATTATTATTTCCGCACAAAAGATAATTTATTCAATAAAGTATTCATTAAAAAAACCGAAGTTGCAGCCAGTTCTTTTGGAAACATACTCGATCAGGATCTGCCGTTTACAGAAAAAATGAGCAAATTTATCGAATCTCATTTCGACTTTATAGCAGCCAATCCTCGACTTCCCTTTTTTATCCTGAACGAGTTATTATCCAACCCAGAACGATTAAAAGAATTTAAAAAAATATTTACGCCCCTTATTGCTTCGGTTATAGTTAAAATGGACAATCTCATTCATCAAGAGGTGTCTGCGGGAAATATCCGACCTGTTTCGGGTTACAATATATTGCTCGATATTGTTACCCTTAATGCCTCTCTCTTTATTTTAAAACCCATATTACAGGATAATGTATTCGAAAAGTATAGAGAGAAAACTCAAGACTTTCTTATACAAAGAAAAAAAGAACACGTACAACTGATACTCGATCATCTTAAACTATAATCCTATATATGCGCACCTATTATATTTTACCCTTATGAAAAAAACGATTTTATATCTTCTACTTTTTTCTATCTTTTTCCAGGCAAAAGCTCAAATCACATTACAGGAATGCCAGGCAAAAGCTCAACAAAATTATCCGTTAGTAAAACAATACGGCCTTATCGAACAAGCCAAAAATTATGACATATCTAATGCGGCCAAAGGAAATCTACCACAAATATCCCTATCAGCCAAAGCCTCATATCAGTCAGCTGTGACCGAAGTCCCGGTCATAATCCCAGGAATAAATATTAAAGGTCCCGACAAAGACCAGTATCAGATTTCGGCAGAGATTTCTCAAAATATTTGGGATGGAGGAGTCATAAGAGATCGGAAAAAAATCGCAAAGGCCAAAAGCGAAGCCGATTTTCAACAAAACCGGGTAGATATGTATGTATTAAATGACAGGATTAACGAAATGTATTTCGGAATCTTACTATTAGATGAGCAATTAACTCAAAATCGATTGTATCAGGAAGAACTGAATCGACATTTACAACAAATAACAGCGTATGTGCAATATGGCATTGCCAATCAATCAGATATAGATGCAGTTGAAGTTAACCGACTAGACGCTTCTCAAAAACAGACAGAGCTGGAAACTACCCGCTATGCATATATACAAATGCTTTCGGCATTTACCGGAAAGAAAATAGAGTATAACACTCGTTTCATTTCTCCCGAAATGCCTCGAAATATTTTATTAAATGAAATAAATCGCCCCGAACTCGACCTTTTCGATGCTGAAAACCGATTACTCGAATCACAGAAAAAATCGATTCTCTCCAAAAATTTGCCCAAGCTGGGATTATTTATACAAGGAGGATATGGTAACCCGGGATTAAATATGCTTAAAAACGGTTTCGATACTTATTATATTGCAGGCATACGACTCAATTGGAACTTCGGAAATCTTTACACACAAAAAAACGAGAAAAAAATTATAGAAACAAATAAAAAGACGATCGACGTACAACGTGAAACCTTTCTTTTCAATACCCGGCTAAAAATAACTCAAGGAAATAGCGAGGTAGAAAAATACCGGAAACTTGCGGAAGACGATGACGAAATTATCCGGCTACGTACCCGCATTCGTAAAGCGGCCGAAGCAAAAGTCGCTAACGGAACTCTGAGTGTAACGGAGTTTCTACGTGAGGTCACTGCCGAAGATCAGGCTAAACAAGCTAAAGCCGTACATAAAACACAACTACTTATGGCTATTTATAATTTAAAGTATACGACAAATCTTTAAAATAAGCGTTATGAAAAAAATACAAACACTGCTCTCAAGTATCGTTTTACTTACCCTGTTTTGCGCTTGTAGCAACAAAGACAATCGCTACGATGCCGCCGGAACATTTGAAGCGACAGAAGTTATCGTGTCAGCCGAAGCAAACGGGAAACTGGAACAATTCGACATTACAGAAGGGGAACTGTTAAAAGCCGGTGAAACCGTCGGTTATATCGATACGATACAAATCTGGCTAAAGATACAACAATTAAAAGCCAGCAACAAAGCTATTTCGAGCCGTTTAGCCGATGTTCCGGTACAAATCGCCGCATTGCAACAACAAATAATGACCCAGAAAAGGGAAAAATACCGATTTGAAAACTTATTAAAAAACAATGCCGCCAACCAGAAACAAGTCGATGATATCGATGCTCAGATTACTGTGCTTGAAAAACAACTGGAGGCTCAACTTTCATCTTTACGTAATAACAATAGTGGACTTAACGAAGAAAGTGCAGCAACAACTCTGCAAATCGCACAACTCGAAGATCAACTGCAAAAATGCCGCATCTATTCGCCCATAACCGGTACAGTACTTACCAAATATGCCGAAGCCGGAGAATTAGCAACTACAGGCAAAGCTCTATTTAAAATAGCAGATACCGAACAATTGTTTTTACGTGCATATCTTACCTCCGACCAACTATCTTCGATAAAAACAAGACAAAAAGTTAAAGTAATAGCCGATTTCGGAGGAGAAGAACAAAGGGAATACGACGGTACGGTTTCTTGGATTTCATCGAAAGCCGAGTTCACCCCCAAAGGTATACAGACTCGTGATGAGCGGGCTAATCTCGTTTATGCGGTAAAAATCGCAGTAAAAAATGACGGCTATATAAAAATAGGTATGTACGGAGAAGTGATTTTTACCCAACAATGAAATCGGTTACAGTTGAAAATATTTTAAAAAAATACGGGAATACCGTAGCGTTAAACGGTGTATCCTTCGATACGGATCCTGGTGAACTGTTCGGAATTATCGGTCCGGACGGTGCTGGAAAAACGACACTTTTCAGAATACTTACGACTCTGATTCTCCCCGATTCCGGAACCGCAGACATAGACGGATGCGACATTTTACGCGATTATAAAAAGATACGCCAACGTGTGGGCTATATGCCAGGACGTTTTTCTCTCTACCAGGATATGACCGTAGAGGAAAATCTACGCCTTTTCGCAACCGTATTCCAAACAACGGTAAAAAAAAACTATCATCTGATAAAGGATATCTATTCCCAATTAGAACCTTTTAAAAACCGTCGTTCGGGCAAGTTATCGGGTGGAATGAAGCAAAAACTCGCCCTCTGTTGTGCTCTTATTCACAAGCCGAAAGTCCTTTTTCTCGACGAGCCTACCACCGGTGTCGACCCGGTATCCCGAAAAGAATTTTGGCAAATGCTGAAGAGGCTCCGGGAACAAGGCATCACCATTATCGTTTCTACACCCTATATGGATGAAGCCAAACTCTGCGACCGAATTGCCCTGATCAAAAACGGAGGATTTATCGCCATAGAAACGCCCGAAGCTATTATTGAAAGTTTTCCGGAAACGTTATGGGCTGTTAAAGCCGATCATATGTCCGCTCTTTTAGACACTTTACGTCACAGCAAAGGAATTAAAACCAGCTTCGCTTTCGGAGAAGTTCACCATATAACTGTTGATACATCGGTACACTCCCTCGAATCTTTAAAGACTTATCTGGAAAATAAAGGTCACAAAAATGTATGGATAAGTCCGATAACCCCAACCATTGAAGACTGCTACATGTTGCTATCATCCAATTCATAATCATTCGGCATGGAAAAAGAGAAAATCGTCATAAAAACCCAGAATCTCACTAAACGATTCGGTACATTCACGGCTGTAGATCATATCAGTTTCGAGGTCGAAGAAGGAGAAATATTCGGATTTCTCGGAGCAAACGGTGCCGGAAAAACAACAGCCATGCGTATGTTATGCGGGCTAAGTAAGGCCACTTCAGGAAAAGGGACTGTAGCCGGATATGATATCAACACCCAATCTGAAATGGTAAAACGAAATATCGGATACATGAGCCAGAAATTTTCGTTATACGAAGATTTAAAAGTGTGGGAAAATATAAGACTTTTCGGCGGTATTTACGGTCTCAACGACGAACTTATCGCCCGTAAAACCGATGCGCTTCTGAAACGTCTGGGATTTGAATCGGAACGCAACACATTAGTAAAAAAATTGCCTTTAGGCTGGAAACAAAAGTTAGCTTTTTCTGTAGCGATTTTTCACGACCCCCGTATCGTTTTCCTTGATGAACCTACCGGAGGAGTAGACCCGGCAACCCGAAGACAATTTTGGGAAATGATATATCAGGCCGCCGAACGGGGAATAACGATATTCGTCACTACCCATTATATGGATGAAGCGGAATATTGTAACCGGGTTTCGATAATGGTCGACGGGAAAATAGAGGCCCTCGATTCACCATCACGACTAAAAAAACAATTCGGAGTCACCTCTATGGAAGACGTATTTTTTCATCTGGCACGAAAAGCCAAAAGAGGAGAATGACACTATGAAACAATTCCTTGCATTTGTCATAAAAGAGTTTTATCACATCCTACGGGACCGGCGTACGATGCTCATCTTGCTGGGTATGCCCGTGGTAGAAATTATCTTATTCGGTTTTGCCATTACAAATGAAGTAAAAGATGTACGCATAGCTATACTCGATCCTTCAAAAGATGCAGTAACCGAAAAAATCATTTACCAGCTAAACGCCAACGAATATCTCGAGGTTGTAAAATACATTCATAACACCGACGAAATCAACCATGTTTTCAGAAAAGACGAAGCCGACATCGTCGTTGTTTTCAACGATCATTTCGACAGCAATCTCCAGCATACGGGAACAGCACAAATACAGATTATCGCAGACGGAACCGATCCGAATATGGCGACACAATATACCGGTTACGTTTCCAGCGTCATCGGCATGGCACAAGCGGACATCGTAACCGGAAGCCAATTTGAAAATATCCCGATACAAATCGAGTCGGTTGTAAAACTTTTATATAATCCCCGAATGAAAGGAGCTTATAATTTCGTACCGGGAGTTATGGGACTTATTCTGATGCTTATCTGTGCGATGATGACTTCTATTTCTATCGTAAGAGAAAAAGAAACAGGAACAATGGAAGTTTTACTCGTATCTCCTATGAAACCCATTTTTATTATCATAGCCAAAACCATACCCTATTTTGTACTCTCTTGTGTCAATCTCGTCAGCATCCTCTTATTATCGGTATATGTACTCGGAGTTCCTATTGCAGGAAGCTTATTTTGGTTATCGGCCGTATCGTTGCTTTTTATATTCGTTTCGTTAGCTTTGGGTTTGCTCATTTCTAACCTTACCCGAACACAAGTAGATGCCATGCTCATTTCAGGGATGGTACTGATGATGCCCGTCATGTTATTATCGGGAATGATTTTTCCCATAGAAAGCATGCCCTCTGTACTGCAATGGCTATCTAACATATTACCGGCTAAATGGTATATCTCAGCCGTAAAAAAAATCATGATCGAAGGACTGGACGTAAGGCTGGTCATAGAAGAGATATCGATACTTACCGCCATGGCAGTATTGCTGCTTGTCGTAAGCCTGAAAAAGTTCAATAACCGATTAGAATAACAAAAAGTCATGATAAAATACCTTATCGAAAAAGAATTTAGACAAGTTTTCCGGAATCCATTTATGCTCCGGCTTATTATAATGTTTCCTTGTTTGGTAATACTGGTATTTCCTTGGGCAGCCAGTATGGAAATAAAAAATATGCATCTTACTGTTATAGATAACAACCGCAGTGACTTATCGGAACAGCTTGTTAGTAAAACCGTCTCGAGCGAATATTTCCAACTTGTCAATATGGCTACATCTTACGAAAAAGCAATGGAAAACATCGAAACCGGCTCAGCCGATATCATACTGGAGATACCTTCCGACTTCGAACAAAAGCTCATACGGGAAGGAAAATCCGAAGTACTTATCGCTTCTAACGCTGTAAATGGTGTAAAAGGAGCAATCGGAAGTTCATACCTTTCTGCAATCGTTCAAGATTTTGCAACCAATCTACAAAAAAAAGATTTTCCTCAAAAGACAAAAAAAGGAATAGATATTATCGTACAAAATCGTTATAACCCACATCTCGATTACAAAGTGTTTATGATACCGGCTCTGATGGTCATGCTGCTTACTATGCTTTGCGGATTTCTGCCGGCGTTAAACATCGTAGAAGAAAAAGAAAAAGGTACGATAGAGCAGATAAACGTTACACCGGTAAGCAAGTTCAGTTTTATTCTCGCCAAACTCATACCATACTGGCTCATAGGATTCTTCGCTCTTTCTATCTGTTTTTTACTGGCATGGCTGATATACGGACTGACTCCAGACGGAAACCTGCTTACCATATACCTTTTTGTCTCAATATATATTCTGGCTATATCGGGATTCGGCTTAGTTATATCCAATTATTCCGATACGATGCAACAGGCCATGTTTATTATGTTCTTTTTCATGATAGTATTTTTACTGCTCAGCGGGCTGTTTACTCCTATCAGCGGAATGCCCAAATGGGCACAAGCCATAACGGTCATCAATCCGTTAAAATACCTCATGCAAGTAATGCGAATGGTATTTCTGAAAGGTAGTGCGATATACGAACTCGGGACACAGGCAATCGCACTTCTTACTTTTGCCGTATTTTTCAATGTGTGGGCAATACTCAGTTACCGGAAAAAATCATAATAAATCTGTATTTTAAATCCGTATTATATATCGGGACTGTATAAAACGTATATTTGTACCCTAAATAACATAGACGAAAATTCAGATGAAAAAAACATTATACGTTATTTTTATACTCATTTCTATTCCTTACACAGTAATAAACGCCCAAATCAATCTACAAGATTCTACCGTACAATTTGTCGCTTATTACTCGATAGGAGACAAATATGAATACAGTTATGAAAATAACGCTTTTTCTATCGTAAACAACGACACCATTCTTAACCAAAGCAGTAGATGTGATCTTGAAATAGCTGTTATCGATTCGACTGAGCACTCCTATACGATGCAATGCAAGTATAGTAACTGCCGGTTGAATTATTACAACGATTCGATCACCAATAAGATATTAAACGAAATGTATAATCTTTTAGGTGATTATGAAGTTATTTACGAAACTGATGAGTACGGAACATTTATAAAAATAAAAAACTGGGAAGAAATCAGGGATAAGATTAATCCTATATGTGACAGCGTCGTGAAAAAATTATACACCGAATTTCCGATGATTAATTTCGGATTTACAGAAAATGCTCTTGCCGAACATCTGAAACAACCTTTTTCTTCAGGAGAAAAGCTGGAAACCTCTTGTAACGAAATAAAGCTCTTACACAGTTTACTCGGCAGTAAAATGAAAATAGGAAATACTTATCAAGCCGATGGAGAAACATCCAATATATGGGGTGGGACTCCGATGAAAACGACAACATTATACACCATCGAAAATGTCGATACAGAGAACGAGATAACCCAGGTATATAGTGAAATGACGACAGACGCATCTGAAATCATGAAAAGTTTTAAAGAATCCTTGTCTCAAAAAGCGATTAATAAACAGACCCAAAGCGAAATAGAAAATATAAAAATACCTGATTTATCAGTTTCTACCTATACTACATTCAATATCCATTCCTCAGGTTGGACAACATATTGTTTTTCGGTATCGGATGTAAAAACGACGCATACCGAAAGTTTTTCTACTTCGGAGATCATCATGAAATAAAAATAATAAGATAAAAAATAAGCCTGCGTTAATAACGCAGGCTTATTTTTTATCTTATTATTTTTCGACCGAGAATTTATAAATACAGTTGCTCGTATATTTTTCGCCGGGACGTAAAACGACCGACGGGAAATTAGATTTATTAGGCGAATCGGGATAATGTTGTGTCTCAAGGCAAATAGCCGATCGCTGCGGATAAGCGATCGAGCCCTTACCGGTTACGGTCCCGTCAAGGAAGTTACCCGTATATACCTGAATACCGGGCTCATCAGTAAATACTTCAAGGACACGACCGCTTGCAGGATGCACCAAACGCACCGCCGGTTTTGTAATATCCCCTTTTGTATTCAACACAAAATTATGATCATAACCATGACCGTTTTTGATCTGCACAAACGAAGTATCGTTTATCTGTTCTCCTATTGTTTTTGGAGTTCTGAAATCCATCGGAGTACCTTCTACAGTCGCAATTTCTCCTGTCGTCATAAAAGTACTGTCGATCGGAGTATAAGCATCGGCATCAATCATCAAAACCTGATCGAGGACCGTATTTTCTCCATTTCCCGATAAATTAAAGTAAGAGTGATTCGTAAGGTTCACAATCGTAGGTTTATCAGTCGTCGCTTCATATGAGATCGATAACTCATTATTGTTATTCAGCGTATATAATACTTTGATATCGAGATTACCGGGAAACCCCTCCTCTCCGTCTTTCGAAAGGTAAGAAAGAATCAGAGACGAGTCACTCGTTTGTTGTATATCGCAGAACTGATATTGGAATCCTTTCGGTCCACCGTGCAAACAATGTCCGTAGTTATTTTGAGGAAGTTGGTATTCTACTCCATCGAGTGTAAATCGACCTTGTCCGATCCGATTTCCATAACGGCCGATAAATGCCCCGAAATCACTGCTGATATTCATATAGTCTGCGATTGAATCGAAACCCAATACGACATCTTCGAATTTACCATTCTTGTCGGGAGCCATAATAGAGACGATGCGACCACCGAAGTTAGTCATACACACTTCCATACCATTTTTATTTTTCAGCACATACAGATCGGTATTACCATCAGTCGTGGAAGTCTCAAAGTTACTTTTTAAGATACCCGACAAAGTCGTTCTCTGATCGGATTTACTCTGACAACCGGTTAGCACTAAAATACCGGCGGCAAATGCCATTAGGATGTTTTTTGTTTTCATGAACGTATTATTTGATATTAATGTATTACTTACAAATCAGCATAATTTATGAATCGGAACAACAAAAATACAATTTCTTTGGACTTTACAATTTTAATTATCGATAAAAGATTAAATAAAAAAACGAATAAATCATTTTCTTAATCTACATTCCATATATAAAATAGAAAATAAAAACACAAATAATGTAAAAGTCACAATTTGAATAAAAATAGAAATTATTTTTTAATATATATTCGCATATTCTTGAAATATAACAAACACAATTATGAAAATCAAGCTATTAATATTTTTATTATTGATTTCTTTTATACAACCTATTAAATCACAAACGAATAATGATAAAATGCAATGGTTCGAAAAAGCACGGTGGGGGATGTTTATACATTGGGGGCTTTATTCAGTACCCGCCGGGGTTTATAACGGACTAAATACCGAAGGGGAAACCGTAAACTATACCGATATAACCGACCCTACAGGCGTAGGAGCGGAATGGATGATGAAACGCGCCCGTATTCCTAAAGAAGTTTATGCCGAATATGCAGACCGATTATCCTCGGAAAATTGGAATCCCGACGCGATATGCCTTATGGCTCAAAAAATGGGAATGAAATATATCATCGTTACCTCGAAACATCACGACGGATTTATGATGTATCCTTCTTCTTATGACGATTATAACATTACAAAATCGAAAGCCGATCCCGAAGCCCTACTAAAATTGAAACAAAAGTGTGATGAATACGGTCTGAAATTTGGAGTGTATTTTTCCCAAAATTACGACTGGTTTCAACCCGGAGGGTTCGGGCAGGAAAACGTTTCAGGAACCGATATTTATTCTTATGAAGAGCATAAAAATTACGTCGACCGGAAAGTTCTTCCCGTTATCGACGAGCTCGTCGACAAATTTGACCCGGCCGTTATATGGTGGGACATACCCACAGGATGTCCTTATAAAGATTTATCAGATCGCATAAATCAAAAATATAAGGATCGAGCCGAAAATATTATCTTATCTAACGATAGGTTATCAGAATGGCATTCAGGCGATTTCGGCACAGGAGAAGGTAATATTTGTTTTAAAAAGAGAGAATACAATGAGAATTGCTTTACCCTGAACTGGACTTGGGGATATAGTAAAAATAAAGATAATAAGGAATATTTTTTTACCCCCGAAAACTTTTTCCAAAGAAACATTCTCGAGTCTATTGCGCGTAGCCAAAATGTACTTTTAAATATTAGCCCCATGGCCGACGGGGGATTAAGCAATCTCACTCAAGAAACAATCGGATGCTTAACGAAATATATACAAAATAACCAAATCGAAATCAGCGGAACACAACGAGTAAATAAATATTCATTCCCCAATTGGGGTAAAATGATAAAAAAAGGAAACGAACTGATTTTATTTATCTACCCGACAAAAGAAAATCGTAAAAACAAGTACATCTATGTTGATGGTATAAACACCGAGAATTTGATTTCTAACCCAGCTTTAAATATCGAAATAATATCGAAAGACCGGTTAAAGATAAATAACCTCGATTTAGGAAACTCACTTTTTCCTGCCGTTATAAAACTAAAATTCGACGGAGACATTACATGTTATGATTATAATATTATCGATAATAATACGAATGTACTCAATATAAATGCTTTCGATATGATTGACGGTGCCGGTTATCTCGATGGATTCGATGATACCATATATATGCAATATCTCATATACGGAACTTTTACCACTCGGATACTGTACAATGGGCCCTCGGAACTAAAAAAAATATCATTGAATAATACCGGATCGGGTAGTAACGATATAATTATCATTTTAAAAATAAATGATAAAGAGTATCAACTGGATGCTGGCAACCAATACAGTATTGACCAAATTTCTTTCAGCAACGGTAAAATATACGATTTGTCGATCGAAAAGGTATATCATAACTCTAATTTCAATATTTCGAATCTTTCTTTCAAAACATCGGAACTCGACCATAACAAAATAAATAAACAAGAACAGCCAGAACTAAAAATCACCAATACCAACACAGGTATAAATATTTCTGGGCAGCAAAGCGGACAACCGATCGTTATTTCAACAATAAGCGGTACTATTATGAAAAATATTAAAGCATCGAAAACAATAGAGAATATTTCTCTTCAACCCGGAATATATATTATCACCAGTCTCGGTAAAACATATAAAACTATCGTCTATTGAATATCTTTATTCATACACTCACTCCCCATACAACTAACGGAGAAAAATGAATTGAGTAAAAAAATAGTAAAGCGGTAAATTGATTGTATTTACCGCTTTACTATTAATAAAAAAACAAACCGAAATATCAGTTTGTCTTAAAAGTGCGGATGAAGGGACTCGAACCCCCACGTCGTGAGACACTAGATCCTAAGTCTAGCGCGGCTACCAATTACGCCACATCCGCTTTTTGCTTTGCAAAGGTAATACAAATTTATGAAATAGCCAATTATAAATTATAGTTTTTACAGTTATATAAAGAATCTACAACTTCGATTCCCCTTTCGATAATGCCATCCACTCTCTGCGAATCATCTCCGATTGAAGCGGGAATATCGGGATCGATACCAAACTCGATATGTTCTTTTTCAGCATTATACACAGGGGAAGCTGAAAATCGTACAGACCACCCGTTCGGTAATTCAGAAGAAACCGGAAGTCCCCCTCCTCCACCGGTACGATCCCCTACAATTTTTACCTCAGGCAACATTTTCATTACCGAAACAAAATCATTAGTCGCACTGTAACAACGACGATTGGTAAGAACAACGACCGGTTTCCGAAAATGGATTCGATTAGGAGGGGCCGTTTCCAGCTTCATCGGATAAAAATCCGAAAACTGATCATGTCCCGGACCCGTTTTATGCCGTATATATCCCGTAATAAGATCTCGATCGGTAAAACGTGCCGCAATACGGTTAACATTAGTAAGCATACCTCCACCATTATTGCGGACATCGATAATAATGCCTTTACATACCGAAAACTCGGCCAATATATAATCGAGATTACTTTCACCGATACCCGACGAAAAATTACCGTAATATATGTATCCGATATTCGATTGGTCTAATATCCGATATTTCATTCCTCCGGCGATTTTATAATCGGGGCGGCGCAAATAATATTTTTCTACGGTTTCTTCATTATAATTCGAGGGCCAATCTTCGAACCATGCCCAATAACGAGCCATATTGAATGATGATGTCAAATTAACATGACCGTCTTGCAATTCGGCTAACATATCGGCAAGGACATCGAATAACTCCTCATCGGTCATATTATCTTTTATTTTCGGAAGATAGAGCGCATAGATTTCATTCCAATCGATTTTTTTATCGTCGAAGAAGCAATACCTCTGATCGATAATCGTCCAAAGCGCTTCAAAGTTTCCCCGAGGATTATCAGTAAATTCCTGACTGTCACGACACGAAATCGTCAGCCCGGGCAAAGCGATTATCATCAAAATCAGAATATATAATATGTTCTTCCTCTCCTTCACTTTGTTTTTACTTAATAAAACACCGAAATAACCTCATTCTTTAGATTACGCTGTTTCCTTCGATTAAAAGGAATCAATTCAGTCGTTACACCGAGAATAAAACTATTAGTATATATTTGGGTATCGAGATAATTCTGTAAAGTCGTACGTATCGTGTTACGATATCCTATTCTCACATACCCTCTTCCCAAAGGAAAATCGGCCGTTACCAAGTTCCCCATATTGAACTGGTTATGAAACGATCCGAAATGCACCAGATTCTTGTGATTGCCCAATTCGAACATTTCGTAATAAGTTTCTCCGAAAGCAGGAGAAAAAAAAGCCCCCGCAAAAGGGAGAGTTGCCTGATAACGTACAGTAATCGGATATTCTTTTATCTTAAAAGTATATACAGCCATAGCTGAAAGAGCCAGATTGGCATCGACTTTTGCCGTCGCCGGGTTATTTGAATTTCGTAAATTATAGATAAATCCGGCAGATGCCTCGACTTGTCCGCCACCATATAATTTAAGTCCTGGAACAGAAGGTTTATAAATATATAAATAACCGAAAGAATACCCCAACATCCCCATATACATGCGTCCGTTTCGCGGTTCGTTAGTTGTATTGGCAAAATGAATCGAAACCGTTTGCTGTTTCATAACCCGATCTTTTCCCCAACGAGCCATTTGCATTCGTTCATTACTCAGGCCGATATCATAACCCGAATAATAATTCAGTGAAAGGTAAGAATCGTATAACCGTGTACGTCCTGTCTCCAGCATAGTGGAAGTTACGATCGGTCTCAGTTTTTTTTCCTGAATTTCCTGTGCCGGCAAAAGCGACGGCAAAAGGACAAATAACATACAAACGATCAATCGGTAATACATCGGCAACTTTATTAATATTTATTCGCCGGCTCAGAATAGCTTCATCTGTCCGGTTATCTCATCCAAAACATCATCATCAGAGTCGTCATCATCATTTGCAGAAGATCCCGACTCCTCTGAACCGACCTCTTCGTTATTTTCGATCGGATCGGGAATTGCATGCCGCAAAGGTTCGAGTTCGTTTACGGTTTCTACTCCATACGTCGTAATTCGCTTTCCTTTTGCTTTAAATCCCTTAACGGCTATAAACGTCTCGGCATCGATAACCAATGGATCTCTGAATGCATCATGCCCCCCAAAGATAATCTCGAAACGTGGATATGCTTCATCACTAAGCATAATTAACGTATTTTTTGCATTATCACCCAAAAAATTTTGTCGTTTTGTGGTTGCCTCAAAACGAAATCTTTTTAAATAAGGGTACCCCTGCTGATCAGCATCGTATAAAACAGCCGTCCAAATCTTATCGGAATCGAACTTCTCAATTATCATAATATCCTGATCGTAGTGATTTGTCGCATCAAAAGACGTCGTATAAAACTCTCCCGATTTCAACACGACAAGTACCAAATCATTCCCGTGAAATTCTCCCAGAAAATCTCCTCGTCCGTCATAATTAAGGCGTAATACATCGCGGTCGAACCATACCTGACGCCCTCCCAATGTCGAACCGCCTTTTTCTTTCAATGAGATTTTATGTATTTCATTTTTTGTTACGATATTTCCCATCGACTGACGACCTTTAATCGCAATCTCACTAAAATCTTTTTCGATCTGTAACATTTTCAGCCGCGGCTTAGGCTTAAAGGTTATACGCAACACCTCGGCTTCGCCGTTCGGATTAGCTGAAAACCAAGCAACACGCGAACCCGTTTTACCTTGCGTAAGATCATATTCCTTATCCCGGGTAACCCCCGTTACGGCAAAACGTTTGATGTAATGCAATCCGTCACGTCCGTCACGATAAATCACATTATAAATCGTGCGTGTATCGTTCTTTTTAAAAACATTGACATATAGCACATTCTTTCCGATAAACATCTTCTCGCTCACTTTCACGACTTTATATTTACCGTCACGATAAAAAATGATAATGTCATCCAAATCAGAACAATTGCATACGAACTCGTCTTTTTTCAGACTGGTTCCCATAAATCCTTCTTCCCGGTTGATATAGAGCTTTTCATTCGCCTCTACCACCTTAGCTGCTTCTATCGTATCGAAACTACGGATCACCGTAAGACGAGGATAATTCTTGCCATATTTTTCTTTCAAACGAGAGAACCATTCGATAGTATAATCTACCAGATGGGAAAGATGAGCATCCACTTCTTTTATCTGCGATTGTATAGCCAATATCTGTTCTTCTGCCTTGTCGGAGTTAAATTTGAGGATACGTCCCATCTTTATCTCCATCAGTCTTAAGATATCATCAGCCGTAACTTCGCGTACAAAGTGGGGCTTAAAAGGCTCGAGACGACGATCGATATGTGCAACCGCTGCATCCATCGAAGTACTTTGCTCGAATTCCTTATCTTTATAAATGCGTTCTTCTATAAATATCTTCTCGAGAGATGCGAAATGCAAACTTTCCAGCAATTCATCTTTCTGTATTTCAAGCTCCTTTTTTAGTAGAGCCTGCGTGTTATCTACACTTTGTTTTAAAACCACGCTTACAGTAAGAAAATGAGGTTTATTCTCGAATATCACGCAACAATTAGGTGAAATACTTACTTCACAATCGGTAAAAGCATATAAAGCGTCGATAGCTTTATCAGAAGAAGTTCCCGGCAACAAATGCACCAAAATCTCGGCATGTTGGGCCGTATTGTCATCGACCTTCCGAATTTTAATCTTTCCTTTTTCTTGTGCTTTTAAGATCGAATCGATCAAAGTAGATGTCGTTTTGCCGTATGGGATTTCGGTAATCGCCAACGTTCGGTTATCCCGTTTTTCAATTTTAGCCCTCACTTTTACCGATCCGCCTCTCTCTCCGTCGTTATAACGCATTACATCAACAAAACCTCCAGTCTGGAAATCGGGAAACAATTCGAATTCTTCCCCACGCAAATATGCGATAGAAGCATCGATCAGCTCATTGAAATTATGAGGTAATATTTTAGAAGACAAACCCACAGCGATACCCTCTACACCCTGTGCCAATAATAGAGGGAACTTTATCGGCAATGTTACCGGTTCTTTATTCCGTCCGTCATAAGACGGTTTCCATTGCGTTGTTTTAGGATTAAACACGACATCGAGCGCAAACTTCGAAAGACGGGCCTCGATATAACGAGGAGCAGCAGCCGTGTCTCCGGTAAGGATATTTCCCCAATTACCCTGACAATCGATGAGCAGATCTTTTTGCCCTAATTGTACTAGTGCATCACCGATAGATGCATCTCCATGAGGATGGAACTGCATGGTATGCCCCACAATATTAGCGACTTTATTGTACCGGCCGTCATCAAGCCGCTTCATCGAGTGCAATATACGTCGTTGCACCGGTTTCAACCCATCATTGAGGTGAGGAACAGCCCGTTCGAGAATTACATAAGAAGCGTAGTCGAGAAACCAGTTCTGATACATCCCGGTAAGCTGGTATTTAATATCGGGAGAATCATTTCCGGGCACTTTATAGCTCGAATGTACTTCTTCTCCCGTATCTCCATTATCCGGAATACCGGGTATATCATTGTCTGAAATCGGATCTTTTTCTTCTTCGCTCATTGTGCGTATTCTTATCTTATTTCAATTACTTTAATATTCAACTTTTCGAAGCATCTGCCATTTTTAACATTTTTATCAGCTAAATAACGACAAGCCCACGCAAAAATACAAATTTAATCGAAAAAAATCATTTACTTTGCGCTTTAAATAATACTCATTTTGAATAAGTAATAATCAAAAGCGTAGAAAAAAGATGGGTTTCGGTACATTTCTCTTGATGAGAAAAAAGACCGATCCCGAACATAACTTAATTAAGATATGGCACAACAAGAAGACGTTTTCAAGAAATTAGTATCTCATTGTAAAGAATACGGTTTCGTTTTCCCTTCGAGCGAAATCTATGACGGGCTCGCAGCTGTATATGATTACGGCCAGATGGGGGTTGAATTGAAAAACAACATAAAAAAATATTGGTGGGACAGTATGGTCCTGCTTCATGAAAATATTGTAGGTATCGATTCTGCGATCTTTATGCATCCGACTATATGGAAGGCATCGGGACATGTAGACGCATTCAACGACCCGCTTATCGATAATAAAGACTCTAAAAAACGCTACCGTGCCGATGTACTGATCGAAGATTTACTGGCCAAAATGGACGATAAAATCGAAAAAGAAGTCGAAAAGGCAGCCAAAAAATTCGGAGAAAGTTTCGACGAAAAAATGTTTCGCAAAACCAATCCGAGAGTACTCGAACATACAGCAAAAAGAGAAACTCTTCACACCCGTTTTGCTAAAGCGATGAACGATGGCAATCTCGAAGAGCTAAGGCAAATCATCATCGATTACGAAATTGTATGCCCTATAAGCGGAACGAAAAATTGGACCGAGGTAAGACAATTCAACTTGATGTTTTCTACCGAAATGGGATCGACAGCAGACGGAAGCACTAAAATATACTTACGCCCCGAAACGGCTCAAGGAATCTTTGTAAACTATCTGAATGTACAGAAAACCGGACGGATGCGTTTACCTTTCGGTATCGCACAAATCGGGAAAGCATTCCGTAACGAAATCGTCGCCCGCCAGTTCGTATTTCGTATGCGGGAATTCGAACAAATGGAAATGCAGTTTTTCGTACGCCCGGGAGAAGAATTAAAATGGTTCGAAAAATGGAAACAAACCCGTCTTAAATGGCATAAGGCTCTCGGGCTCGGAGATAAAAAATACCGTTTTCACGATCACGAAAAGTTGGCTCATTATGCCAATGCGGCAACCGATATAGAATTTGAAATGCCTTTCGGTTTCAAAGAAGTTGAAGGCATTCACTCCCGCACCAATTTCGATTTAAGCAATCATGAAAAATATTCCGGGAAAAAATTACAATATTTCGATCCCGAACTCAACGAATCGTATGTACCTTATGTTATAGAAACGTCGATCGGTGTCGATCGCATGTTCCTGAGTGTGATGTCTGCCGCCTATAAAGAAGAAACGCTCGAAGGCGGCGAAAGCAGGGTCGTTTTACGCTTGCCGGCAGCACTTGCCCCCATTAAATTGGCCGTATTGCCTTTAGTAAAAAAAGACGGACTTCCTGAAAAAGCCAGGGAAATCATCGATTCCCTGAGATTCGATTTCAGATGTCAATACGACGAAAAAGATTCGATCGGAAAACGTTACCGTCGTCAAGATGCAATCGGGACACCGTTCTGCATCACCGTCGATCATCAATCACTCGAAGACAATACGGTTACTATCCGTTTCAGAGACACGATGAAACAGGAACGTGTCGCTATCGCCGATCTTCATAATATAATCGGCGAACAAGTAAGCATGAAAACATTATTTAAAAAAATAATCGAATAACAAAATGAAAAAAACGCTGCTCATCATTCTGGCTGTTCTTATAATATTCGTGATTTGGGCAATATCGTTCGGAATACGCACGAATAACCAAATGGTAACAAAAGAAGAAGCTGTAAATTCACAATGGTCTAAAGTAGAAAATCAATATCAAAGACGTGCGGATCTCATCCCTAATTTGGTAAACACCGTAAAAGGATATGCCTCACACGAAAAAGAAACGCTCGATGCCGTTGTAAGCGCTCGTGCTAAAGCGACTCAGATTACAATCGACCCAGCCGACCTCGATGAAAATTCACTGAAAAAGTATCAGGAAGCTCAAGGCGAACTCAGCCAGGCTTTGGGGCGACTATTGGCCGTTACCGAAAATTACCCCGATTTGAAAGCTAACCAAAACTTCCTCGAACTTCAAGCACAACTCGAAGGTACTGAAAATCGTATCTCTACCGAGCGAACTCGATATACCGATGAAGTAAAGGAATATAATGTAATGATACGTAAATTTCCCGCAAGCATAATTGCCGGTATGATGGGATTCGACAAGAAACCCCAGTTTACCGCTGAAACCGGTGCAGAAAAAGCTCCGGAAGTTAAATTTTAACCTGATATAAGAAGATGAAAAAATTACCTTGTGTGATCTTTTTGCTGATGGTCGTTTGCATTATTGCCTGCAATAAGGATGAAGACTATTGGACCAAATACGAAAATTGGCGTAAAGCCAATGATGCATACTTCGAAGCTGCTTCCCGGGAAAAAGGTCCGGACGGACAACTGATGTACGAAAAAGTTTCACCGAGCTGGGATAAAGGATCGTATGTGCTTATGAAGTATCATACACGGGGAACCCGTACAGATACCCCTTTCGTTTCGAGTTATGTAGATGTAAAATATAAAGGGATGCTCTATAACGGCACTCCTTTCGATTCGTCATACAATAATACGGCAGTTTATGGAGACAGCATTTACCGTTCACAATTGTCCGACAATATTCTCGGTTGGATAGCGGCTCTTACCCACATGGCACCAGGTGACAGCTGTACGGTTATTATTCCACAAAATATGGCCTATGGCTCGGCGATGCAATCATCTCTTATATTGCCCTATTCCACACTTAAATTCGAAATGAAACTGATTGATATTCCCGGTTTGGAAAAACCGGCCCAATAAGCGTTTTATTTTTATTAATGATAGCCAAAACGGGCCGGTACGCATTGTACCGGCCCGTTTTGATAAAAAAAATACACGACACATTTTTGTAACAAATTTATAACATATATTACACGATTTCGCAACATGAAATGTTTTTCTTTGTACCGTCGTGTAAAAGAAAATGTAACACAATATATTTATGAAATACATCGAAAAAGAACTCGAAGATCTCAAAACAGAAGTTTTGGAAATGTGGAGTTTAGTACATTCTCAGCTTAACAGAGCTGGAGAAGCGCTTCTAACCCTCGATAAGGACCTCGCCCGGGAAGTGATCTGCCGTGAGAAAAGAGTAAACGCATTCGAACTTAAAATAGACAGCGACTGCGAAGATATTATCGCCCTTTACACTCCTGTCGCCGTCGATTTGCGTTTTGTTTTGGCTATGCTAAAAATAAATACCAACCTCGAACGTATTGCCGATTTTTGCGAAGGGATGTCTCGGTTCGTAATCGATTTCCCCCAAATCAGCCTCGACGCCGAATTACTCGATCGCACCGGCATTCGGGAAATGATAAATACGACAAAAGAAATGATGGAAAAAGGGCAGAGCGCCCTTACTGAAGAAAACTCTTCCCTTGCCGTAGGAATATTCGATATGGATAACCGTGTCGATGAACTCAACAGACAAGCCACCACCATCATTGCAGATTATATACAGGCAAATCCCGACCGGGCTGTCGAATGCCTCAATCTCATAAGTATTATACGTAAACTCGAACGCGTAGGAGACCATTGCAATAACATCGCCGAAGAGATCATTTTCTATCTCGATGCCAAGGTACTTAAACATTCGGGGAAAAAGGAATAATATAATATTATAAATACCCGACTGGAAAAATCAGAAATTCTTTCGGCCGGGGATTTTATCAATCCCTTAAATCATAATTTAACTTTAAGCCCTCCTATTTTTCCTATTTTATATACTATCTTTGTAAAGATCCAAATTCTTTACAGGATGAAACACCTTTACTTACTCGTCATATTATTTATCGTATCATTCGGCATAAAGGCCCAAACAACTACGAAACCCGAGCCTCCCGATATGAAGCGTATCGAAACGGAAATACGCGATTATAATTCCGAATTTTATTATCCCCGGTTGATGAAACGATACCTTAAAAATGATACGACACTGACTTTAAACGAATTCAGACATCTTTATTATGGCTATAGCTTTCAAGAAGGATATAACCCATACCGTATCTCACCCCATACGCAAGCATTGGCAAACGATATGTATTCTCATAAAGAACATTCTATTTCTGATTGCGACAGCATTGCCAAATATGCAATACTGGCTTTAGACGATTTCCCCTTCGACCTGCGCCAAATGAATTTTCTTATTTACGCTCTGAATCATAAAAACATGGAATCTCTTGCAGCTGTATGGAAATATAAATTGCGCAACACGATCAACGCGATTTTATCTACCGGAGATGGAAATTCTCCTGAAACGGCCTGGTGGGTGATTTATCCGACACACGAGTATGATATTGTAAACCATTTGGGCTATACCGGTTCCGACTATAACTTTGTAGAACCTACATACGATTATCTCGAACTAGAGAAGAATCCGCTGAAAACAAAAGGTTTTTATTTTAACGTAAGCCGTATTCTGGAAGAATACAATCGAAAGTATAAAGAATAAATGGAAAAGATATGTAACGGCAACATTACAATAACAGCCGGTGAGTATTTTTCGTCTTTACTATTTATTTACAATCAATACGACAATAACTATACTCAGCGTTACAGACAATTACTTCAGCTTACCGATCATCTGTGCCGCCAATTATTACCCCGGGAACTCCCTTACCCCGGACTTTTTGAAAGTATCGAAGAAATATGCCGTGATAATGACGAAGCATACCGTTTGCTCACAATTGTAAGAGTACACACTCATCAAACTTTATTTTCAGATTCTTATCCTCCGAATGAAAGAGAATTAAAAAAAGACATTTACCGATTTGCTCGCGCAGTAGGAATCCTGCTGAATGTTAGCGTACCCATGAAATTACAGGGAAATACAGAAGACAATGACAATATAACAAAGGAAACTCCCCATGACCAGAAAATAACTCGCATAAGAGCCTCTTTTCGTAAAAAACTTACGGACGGAAAACTATCAGTCGTCTTTCACGATTCCACCGATACATCTCAGAGAAAAATTTCCATACTTCCCCATAAAGAATATCAGGATATTTTCTGTCACTCGATAGAAGAACTCGAAAAAGGAATGCAGGTAAATCTGATAAACGTAAAGCCGGTATCGATAAAAGATCGGGAATACACTTGTGAAATGATCGTTATCGAACCGGATATACTACTTGATATCAGTGCAGTTTCTGAATGTTTTAAAGAATATGGCGTACACCCGCTCTCATACTTTCTGTTCCGTTTGGGAACCGATAAAAATACCCACCACATTTTACTAGGTAATATCGCAAATTTATTTCTCGATGAACTCGTAAACGAAAGTGAAGGAAATGAAATTTCCTTCGAGAAAGTTATGCAAAAAGCATTCCGTCAAAACCCATTCGGCATTGCAGCTTGTCCTGACCTTCAGGATAAAAAAACCGAAAAAGAGTTCTTTAATGCCTGCCGTCTGCAATTCAGGAATCTGAAAGATACAGTACAACGCCTTTTCTCCGAAAAAAAAATCGACCGGAATAAAGTCTTACTCGAACCTACTTTTATATGCGAAAGTTTAGGGCTCCAGGGACGTCTTGATTTATTAAGCGACGATCTTTCCGCATTTATCGAATTAAAGTCGGGCAAAGCAAAAGAAGATGTATTTTCCGGAACCCTCTCATATGGAGAAAGTCACTATGTACAAATGCTACTCTATGCGGCCGTACTTCATTTTAATCTCGGAATCGAATACGGGCACACCCACCCTTATTTACTTTATTCACGATATCCCACTTTATATCCGATGGGAATATCACACCGGCTTATTAAAGAAGCAGTAAACCTACGAAACCGTATCGTTGCACAAGAATACCGGCTACAAAAAATGAATTCGCCGGTTTACAGTCGCGACTTTCTGTATCAAATTACACCTGACGCACTGAATATAAGGCATCTGGTCGGAACGTTTTGGGACAAATATTTAAGCCGGCCTATCGATAATTTCGCAACTCTATTACGAAGGTTATCGCCGATCGCAAACGATTACTTTTCGACTCTTTTTACGTTTATATGCAAAGAACAGTATCTCTCAAGAACCGGATCATCCCAATATGACAACAGTCGCGGATTATCTTCATTATGGAATTCCCCGATCGACGAAAAAATCGCTTCCGGAGAAATGATTCCCGAATTATTTCTGTCAACGAACCGGATGACCGAAAAAGATCAAATATTAACCTTCCGATTACCTCATAAAAAAAACGAATATGATCACGAACCTAATTTCAGAAAAGGAGATATGGTCATATTATACCTCCGCAATACAAAAGAAGCGAATGCTTGTAACCGACAGATATTTAAAGGATGTATAGAAAATATTTCATCCGATTCGGTAACGATATCATTACGTATACGTCAACGTAATCAACAGGTTCTTCCATTGGGCGAAACCTATGCTCTGGAACGAGATTATCCCGATGTAGGCTTTTCGATTATGTATCGGGCTCTCGGTTATTTTTTACAGGCAAATGGAGACCGTCGGGATTTACTTCTTTCACAAAGAGCTCCGAGAACCGATGAAAATCGATTGAATAAAATATTGCAGAAAGAAGAAAACGATCTGAATAGAACCGTAGAAAAAGCCCTGGCAGCGCAAGATTATTTCTTGTTGATAGGCCCGCCGGGCACCGGAAAAACATCACAAGCCTTAAAACGTATAGTCATAGAATACTTAAAGAAAGACAAGGATATTCTTTTGCTGGCCTATACCCATAAAGCGGTCGACGAAATTTGTAATACGCTTATCGATATCGATCCAGAGCTTCCTTTCTTACGGCTCGGAAACAAAACCAGTTGCGATCCTTCGTTTCATTATCGGCTACTCGACGAGGCACTGACACATTGTTATCGGAGAAGCGACGTTACCGAACTTATCAGTAACTGCCACATTATCGTCTCTACCCTTACCACACTCTGTGGGCGCATGGATCTCTTTAAAATAAAACATTTCGACGCAGCCATTATCGATGAAGCCTCTCAAATACTCGAACCTCAGCTTATCGGAATATGGTGCGCGACAGATAGTTACGGAAATAATGCCATCGATAAATTTATCCTTATCGGAGACCATAAACAACTCCCGGCCGTAGTAATGCAAAGCAAAGAACAAAGCGAAGTAACCTCCGAACGCTTACAAAATGCCGGCATAAACAATCTGCAAGATTCTCTTTTCGAAAGACTCTATCGCTATCAAAAAGAAAAATACGGACCAAATTCTCTTTTTGCAGGCCATCTTACCCGACAAGGAAGAATGCATCCTGATATTTGCGACTTTCCTTCTATAACTTTTTATGAAGGAAAGTTACTTCCCATTCCGTTAAAACATCAGCAACAAAAAGATTTGCCTTTCGCAGGAAGCGAAAATGAATATATGAATCGTATACTAAGTCGTAGATTCGCATTCGTATCCATCAAAAGCGAAATAAGCGCCCCCGACTATAAAATAAACAGAAAAGAAGCAGTTTATATCACACGACTGGCCAAAGCTGTTTATCATCGAATAATAAGGGAGAAAGGCAAATTCGATGCCTCCTGCGATATCGGTATCATTACCCCTTACCGAAGCCAGATTGCAGCAATCAAACATGAATTATCCCAAACCGGAATAGACGAACTTTCCCGTCTTACAATTGATACGGTAGAACGTTTTCAGGGTGGACAACGAGATGTTATACTCTTTTCATGCTGTATCAATTCCCCGTTTCAGCTTCGGTTTATTTGTAATACTTTTGAAGAGAATGGAAATCTGATCGACCGAAAACTGAATGTAGCTCTTACCCGGGCCCGAGAGCAAATGATTATTATAGGCAACTCAGACTTACTTCAAAGAAATATCGTTTATCGGAAACTGCTCGAATATATAAATAACAAAGAATCTTTATTTAAAGAAAAAGACCCGACTTTTTAAATAATCGGGTCTTAAATATTCGGGTACGAAAGTCTATAATCACATACCTGTATAATTATGAGGAGTTATCGCTCGAAGTTCTTCTTTTACAGCATCGGAAACATTTAATGTTTCTACAAAAGCATGTATCGATTCTTCATTGACAACACTATTGGTACGCGTCAGAGCTTTTAGCGTTTCATAAGGTTTAGGATAACCTTCACGTCGTAATATCGTTTGAATTCCCTCGGCAACCACACTCCACATATTATCCAAATCACGGTTAATCGCTTTTTCATTTAAAAGCAATTTTCCCAATCCTTTCAATGTACTCTGAAAAGCAATAAGAGTATGAGCCATCGGAACTCCCACATTTCTAAGTACGGTAGAATCGGTAAGATCACGCTGTAATCGGGAAACAGGAAGCTTTATAGCCAAATGGTCGAGAATAGCATTGGCAATACCGAGATTACCCTCCGAATTTTCAAAATCGATAGGGTTCACTTTATGAGGCATAGCCGAAGACCCGACTTCACCTTCTTTAATCTTTTGTTTGAAATACTCCATCGAAATATATTGCCAAAAATCTTTGTCAAGATCCATCAGAATAACATTTATACGTCGCATTCCGTCGAAAAGAGCCGCAAAATTATCGTAATTTGAAATCTGTGTAGTCCATTCCTCTCGTACAATTCCCAATTTATTGTTTAAGAAACTATTTCCAAAAGATCGCCAATCGATAGCCGGATAAGCCAACTTATGCGCATTGAAATTTCCGGTAGCCCCACCGAATTTTCCACTCAACGGAACTGTACGCAAAGCTTTCAATTGTTGTTCGAGACGATATCCGAAAACCCTAATTTCTTTACCTAAACGGGTAGGAGATGCCGGTTGTCCGTGAGTCTTGGCCAACATAGGAATATTTTTCCATTCTTCAGCATAATCATTAACAACAGCAATCAGCTTCTCGATCATCGGATAATATACTTCCTCGAGAGCTTCTTTTACTGAAAGAGGGACCGATGTATTATTTATATCTTGCGAAGTAAGACCAAAATGTATAAATTCCTTGTACTTCTCTATCCCTAAAGCATCGAATTTTTCTTTTATAAAATATTCTACCGCTTTTACATCATGATTTGTAACCGATTCGATCGATTTAATGCATTCTGCATCAGCTATACTAAAATCGGTATATATCTTTCTTAAAGAATCAAAAAGAGATCTATCCATACCAGCCAACTGCGGCAATGGCAACTCACACAAAGCGATAAAATATTCTATTTCTACCCTTACCCGGTAACGAATAAGAGCATATTCAGAAAAGTAATCGGATAAAACCGATACTTTATCCCGATAACGCCCGTCGATAGGCGAAACTGCTGTCAATGATGATAATTCCATGGATTGTTGTTTATTATCGTGCAAAAATAATGTATCTTAACGGATTAACCGCAGAAAGTAAAAAAAAAATGAGAAAAAGAGGTTCTCACTTTGTTTATTTAGAAATAAATCTTACCTTTGCCTCGCTTTTGATAATAAAAAAGCTTTCGGGCGTTTAGCTCAGCTGGTTCAGAGCATCTGCCTTACAAGCAGAGGGTCGGCGG
>NZ_JANDHW010000017.1 GCF_024330105.1 Coprobacter tertius | reverse complement strand
TTGATCCGGCATCTTTCTTAGGTTCTTCCGGAGTTTGTTTTTTATTATCGGTAGAATCTTTTTTCTGTTCGGTAGGACACGGTTTAACGGGGTCCTGTGCGTTTACTACTGATGAGAAACTGCAAATGAACATAAATGTTGCGACTGATAAAATTAACTTTTTCATAATTCAGAATGGTTAGAAGTTTATAGATTCTTTTGTTGTTTGTCTTTGCTTGATATATTTCAAAGTGGATGCCAAAGTTATGATATGTTGTTAAATGTCAGATATTCAGAAATATATATGTTTTTATTTCGTTGGAGGTAGATATAAAAAATGTAGAAAATTTCTACAATGTTGTAGATTTCTTCTACATAAATACAATGCGTTAAGGCATGAGGATATTTTCCGGTTAGTCGATATTATAAATTTTCAGTTTGTTGTATAAGGTTTTTCTGTCGATGTTAAGTAGTACGGCAGCTTTACTCTTATTGTTACCGGTTTTTTTTAAAGCTTCTAATATTCGCTCTTTTTCTGTTTCGGGGTTTTTAAGTGCCATAGTTTCGTTTACCGGATGAAGAGCAGATGTAAAATCGGGTCCGAGATCTTGAGGTGTAATGAATTCGTTGCGGGCAAGTAATGTTGCTCTTTTAATGCAGTTTTTCATTTGCCGTAGATTTCCGGGCCATGGGAAATTGATGAGTATCGAAGAGGCTTCGGGTGTAAAACCTAT
Organism: Coprobacter tertius; assembly: GCF_024330105.1. Classification (NCBI taxonomy): domain Bacteria; kingdom Pseudomonadati; phylum Bacteroidota; class Bacteroidia; order Bacteroidales; family Barnesiellaceae; genus Coprobacter; species Coprobacter tertius. The sequence goes on along the minus strand of NZ_JANDHW010000017.1, from coordinate 44,883 downwards.
AATCTGTTTACCCAGTTCTGCATTTGCCTGGTCGAGAAAAAAGTTTGCAAAATGCAGTATATCTTCCCTTCGTTCTTTCAATAAGGGCATATAAAGGGTGAATTCATTTATTCTGTGGTAGAGATCTTCTCTGAAATTCCCCTTTTCGATTGCCTTTTCGAGATTTTCGTTTGTTGCTGTGATTAAACGAATATCTACCGGAATTTCTTTGTTAGATCCTATCGGTTTTATTTTTCGCTCTTGTAAAGCACGCAGAAGTTGTATTTGTGTTTCGTAATTGAGATTTCCTATTTCATCTAAAAACAGGGTACCGCCATTGGCGGCTTCAAAGGCTCCGGTTTTGTCGTTCAACGCACCGGTAAAAGATCCTTTTATATGACCGAAGAATTCTGAAGCGGCCAATTCACGTGGAATTGCTCCGCAATCTATGGCAATGAATGTTTTTTCTGAACGATTACTTAATTGATGTATACGATGTGCTATATATTCTTTTCCGGTTCCGCTGGCTCCGTTGATAAGTACCGACATGGGAGTGGGTGCGACCAAACTGACGTAATGATATAATTCTTTCGCTACGTCGCTTTCTCCTTCGAGAAACATGGGAGCGGTAGAGGTGGGGACTTGTTTTTTCTTTTGAGGAACGGGTTCTGTTTGTATATGTTGTGTGAGGGTATCGTTGATTTTTTGTAAGAGTTCTTCCGGATTTATAGGTTTTGCAATATAATCTTTCGCCCCTAATTTTATCGATTGTACAGCTGTTTGTATTTCTGCATATCCCGTCATGATGATGAGTGGTACCTGCATTTTAGTTTCGTTCATCCATTGTAGGAGGGCGATTCCGTCGCCATCAGGCAATCTGAGATCGGAAAGAACGAGATCGGGGGACTGATTAGATATTGAATTCCGGGCATCAGAAATTTTCCCGGTAGAAATTACATCGAATCCCTTCCGTTTAAGCCATGTAGTAAGCATCAGGCTGTAAGTTATATCGTCTTCGACAATCAGAATTTTTTTCATCGGTACATTTCTTTCTATACAAAGTTATATGTTTTTAATGAAAATAAGAAACCGGCCTATTTCTCGCTGCTTTCTTTTAACAATACTTTCGTTTTATATAAAATGGCATTTTCTATTACTCGGTCTATTTCTGATAACAATACGTCGGTTTTTTCTTTTACGGTTTCATTAAACGGCATTTCTTTATTGTCTTCGAGCCATGATAGCAGAGTGTAGCATTCGGTAGCACCTATTAATGAAAAAAGAGGTCGCATTTTATGTGCCGTACGGGCGATAGCGGGCATATCTTTTTCTTGAACAGATTGCTGGATATTTTCTCGGTTCATTCGGTTTTCATCAATAAACGAACCGATGATCTCAGCGGCTGCCTGAGGATCGTTTCCGGAATAGGCGGTAAGAGCATCGAAATGAATTTGTGAAGAATCCTTTTCTTGGGGTTTGTGGATAGAATGTTTGTTGGAAGCATCGGGAATCGAGCGTCCGATAATTGCAGCCAAAGCCTTTATTTCGACCGGTTTGTAAAGAATTCCCGAAAAACCGTTTTTTTGTAATTCTTCTTCTTGTATGTCGCTTCGGGCGGTCACGGCTATTACGGGAATATTATTTGCTCTGACGTTTTCTGAGTTTCGCAGAAGGTTTAGTATTTCAAATCCGTCGGAGCCAGGCATCTGCATATCTGTAAAAAGAATGTCGTATTTTTCATTTTTCAGGAATGCGAATAACTCGTCTGGTTGCAAACAGGGAGTAGAGTCGATTCCCAGCTGTTTTAGTTGGGCAGAGAAAAGATCGAGTTGTAGCTTATCGTCATCGATAATGAGTGCTTTTAGGTTTTTCCCGGTAAGTATGGGTAATGTTTTTTCTTTTTCTGCAGAGGTTTCGTCGTTGGTACGGTTCGCAAACAGAAGAGGTATTTCAATCGAAAATCGGCTTCCTTTACCTTCTTCACTATCTACATCGATCGTACCTTTTAACAATTCTACCAGTTTGAGTGTAATGGATAATCCGAGGCCGAAGCCTTCTTGTCCCCGGGCCCCTTGTAAACGAGTAAATTCTCTAAAAATTTTTTCTTTATCGTTTTTACTGATTCCGCATCCTGTATCTGTTATCGTAAAGCAGAGTTTTCTCCCGGTAATGGTTACATATAAGGTAACGTGCCCCGATTCGGTAAATTTTATGGCGTTAGAAAGAAGGTTTTCTGCAATTTGTGTGATGCGGAGAGTATCACCGGCAAATGTTTTTGTAATGTCTCCGTCTGTTTCATAGATAAGTTCGAGACCTTTTTTCTGTGCAAGAGGAGTAAATCGGTTTTTAATCTCTTCAAATAACCGGTCCGGAGAAAAAACGACAGAATTTATTTCTGCTTTTTTCGAATCTAACCGGTGGAAATCGAGAAGTTCGTTTACCAGACGAAGAAGATGTTGGGAAGATTGGCGCATGTTGTCGAGATAGAATCGTTGCCGGTTTTCTTGTATGAGTCTTGATAAGAGATCGGCATATCCGATAATCGATCCGAGAGGTGCCTTAAAATCATGCGTAATCGTAAGCATTAGCTTTTCTCTTATTTGTAAAAGGTTTTCTGCCTGTAGGTTCGCTTCTTCCAGAGCCGCCCGATAACGATTACTCCGTGTAATATCCCGGAGTATTATTATGATGAAAATAATAGCCAGTAATACGGAAATTGTAGCGATGGTTCCGATGGTTTGTATGGCCTGTCGTTTTATTATTTGCTGTTTGTCTATTTTGTCGAGGATGCCGGCGATTTCTTCTTGCTCGAATTCGCGTATGGTAAGTTCTATTTGTGCATCGAGTCGTTGGTTGGCTCTTTTGAGTCGGTTGCTTTTATCGGATATAAAAGTTTGTATTTCTTGTTGCCGATCGCTGATACGTTGTTTCAATTCTAAATTGATTGCCGAAAGACTGTCGGTGCTGGAGTTTATTTCGATATGTTGTACGGGAGAGACTTCTTTTTCGGAAGAAAAGGCTTCGGCCAATCTTTTTAAAAATCTTTTCGGTTTTGGCCGGTTGAGCAGAGAGTCTTGTTGCCTGATAACTTCGAGTTGTTTTTTTTGTTCTTTAATAAGCGAGTCTTGCTGTGACATTATTTTAACAAACCCTTCTTCATACATTTTTACTTCTTCATCGGAAGCGATGGTACTTACCAATGCCAATACATTTTTTTCTTTTTGTTTGAGGAGAGAAACGATGTTCCCGATACGTTCTATCTGTAAGCTATCTGTTGTGAAAGTACGTAGCGAATCAAGTTGGTTCATTGTTTCGTTAACCGACTTACGATATAACGAATAATCTTTAAAATTACCGGTCATCAGGGTTTGCCCGATTGCTTCTACACGGTATAATCCTGTGAGAGTGCGGTTGATGACCTTTCGTTTTTCGTTCAGTTCGGTTTCATACCGGCTGGTCGCCGAAAGAAACGATATTTCTCGGTAAATAAAGTAAAATGAAATAAGTAATAAGGCGATAAGTGATAAATAACCTACTGCGACTTTGGTGCGTATAAAGGAGAACTTTTTCATTGCCAGGAATTCTGTTATTCGAACGGCTAAGTTATAGAATCCATTTTGAAAATTAAGTATTACTTTAATAAAAAAGGAAAAGGGGCGTATTCTTATGTAACCGGTTTAGGAATAAAGAGGTATTTATCAAAAAGGAGCTTTTGAGAAAAAGCTCCTTTTTATAGGTTTTCAATAGGTATTAATTTTTAAGGTAAAAAAGATTGTTTTAGGTTAATACATGCAAAGATGTATTTTTCCTGGATACTTGCAAAATTTAAAAGTATGTTATATAATATATTTTTACGTGTAAAAAGTACATTTAATTTCTGTAAACTGCACTTATATTGAATTATAAATGATTATTGCGTAAAATATGTAAAAGTAAATATATGTTAAATATTATTGTTTTTGCTTTTTATGTTCTTATGTAGTTTCAATACCATTGCCGACCGTGCCGGTATGTATAGTTTTAGCCATTCCTTTTTTTCTTTTTTATACAAAGGATCGGGAATGGTAAAATGAGTGATCGATTCATCTATCAGTCCGAATCCTCCGAATTGAGGCGAATCGGTATTCAGAGCAGTGCGATATTCTCCTTTTGAGGTGAGAATTCCGTAATCGCTATAGGATTTTGCAGGATGAAAATTGAAAATAAACAGCAAATCTTTTCTACGGAAGGCTAATATTTGATCACTTTCGTTGTCCCATATTTTTTCGATCGGTATTTTTTCGAAATTTTTTATTCCTTTTACTAAAGATATCATGGCGGCGTCGAAATTTGCAAGATACTGGTATTTAAGGTCCTCCCGATCGACGAGACTCCATTGTCGTCGAGCATATTTATATGACCATTCGTTCCCTTGTCTGGGAAAATCGATCCATTCGGGATGTCCGAATTCATTTCCCATAAAGTTCAGATAGCCACCATTGATGGTTGATAATGTTACCAATCTGATTATTTTGTGCAGAGCCATGCCTCTATCTACGGTAAAATCTTTATCACCTTTCATCATATGCCAGTACATCTTGTCGTCTATAAGTCTGAATATGATTGTTTTATCTCCTACTAATGCTTGATCGTGACTTTCTGCATAATTAATCGTTTTTTCATCCGATCTCCGATTGGTGACTTCCCAAAAAATGGTCGCCGGTTTCCAGTCTTCGTCTTTTTTTTCTTTTATGGTTTTTATCCAGAAATCAGGAATACCCATTGCCATACGGTAATCGAAACCGATACCACCGTCCTCTGTCGGTACGGCGAGTCCGGGCATACCGCTCATTTCTTCGGCAATTGTGATGGCATTAGGATTAACGGCATGAATCAGCTCGTTTGCCAGCGATAAATAAGTGATTGCGTTTTCGTCTTGTCCGCCGTCGTAATAGTCGGGATATCCGTTGAAAGATTTGCCCAAGCCATGATTATAATAAAGCATAGAGGTTACCCCGTCGAAACGAAAACCGTCGAAGTTATATTCTTCCAGCCAATATTTACAGTTCGACAGTAAAAAGTGGATCACCTCATTTTTCCCATAATCGAAACAGAGTGAGTCCCAGGCAGGATGTTCCCGTCTTCCATCTCCGTAAAAAAACTGACTGTAGGATCCGTCGTACCGGCCCAAACCTTCTACTTCATTTTTTACGGCATGTGAATGTACGATGTCCATTATGACAGTGATTCCCAATGCATGAGCATCGTCTATCAGATGCTTGAGATCGTCGGGTGTCCCGAACCGGGAAGACGGTGCGAAAAAACTCGAGACGTGATAGCCGAACGAGCCATAATAGGGATGTTCCTGTATTGCCATAATTTGTATAGCATTGTATCCTGCTTTTGCGATACGGGGAAGTACGTTTCGTCTGAATTCATCGTAAGTTCCCACCCGTTCTTCTTCTTGTGCCATTCCGATATGGCATTCGTAAATAAGAAGAGGTGAAGTTTGCGGCACGAACTTTTTCTTTTTAAAACGGTACGGTTTTTCAGGGTTCCAGACCTGAGCCGAAAATATATATGTTTTTTCGTCTTGAATGACTCGGGTAGCCCATGCCGGAATACGTTCTCCTTGTCCCCCCGGCCAGTGCATCGAGAGTTTGTACAGATCGAGATGATGTAATTCGTCAGCCTTTAATTTTAGTTCCCAAATTCCATTTTTTTTAGCTTTGAATTTATAACGCGGTAACTCCTTCCATTCAGAGAAATTTCCTATCAGATATATTTCCGAAGCATTGGGTGCCCATTCTCGAATGACCCATCCATCTTTATCTCGGTGAAGGCCGAAATACAGATATCCTGTTGCAAAATCGGAGAGTGATCCCGTTTTTTGTGTGAGTTCTTTCTTTTTATCGACCGTTAACCGATGGCGAAATTCGATCGTATCGTTATAGGGTTCGAGCCACGGGTCGTTTTTTACTAAATTCAGTCGTTTCATATAAACGGATTTTTTTAATTAGGAAACTGTTTAACCGTTTTGTCGGAGGATGGTTCAGATGCGTACTTTGACAATTACTTTCCTGAATTTTCCATTCCCGATACAGGGTGCATGACCGTCTTCTGGGAAAAAAATAGCGAAATTTCCGGGTGTTACGTCGATATGAGCAGAGGGAATGTCGTCGAAAAAAGTAATGTCATTTTTCTCATCATAAGGCACTGCTGTTTTTTTTAGATCGGCAACCGCTTTCCACCCTATTGTTTCGGTTGCTGTAAGAGGCATTTGTATATCTATATATTTAAAATGAGTTTCAATTTTAGCGTCGTTTTCTTTTTTCCCCACTGGTTCGGCAATTGTTACATAAAGGTTATCACCGTCGAGAAGAATTTTTCCGGCTTCCTTTTTTGAAAAATCAGTCGATTTAAGGTAATCGAATGCTTTTTTAAACAGTGGATGTAACTGCTCTATCGTAGCAGAATTACTTAAAGAGTCTAATATCATATTGCGTTTATTAAGTTAAGGGCATCCGGTTTGCCATTGTCAACTACCGGTGGCCGTACGCAAATTTAAAAAAATATTTGTTATTCCGATTATCGTCCGCCATTTATTTAACGGGGATTTTCTGAACCTTGTTGTTTCATAAAAAATGTTCGGTATTTTCCGGGGAATGGCTGCTGCGAATACGCCACTCTTGAGGATAGAGGTTGTTTGTACGATTACCGATGTTTTTGATCCAACCTAACGGCGTATCTTTGAATATAACCAATAAGTATCCTTTGGGGTATCCTTCGGGAATGGTAATGGTTTCACGTCGTAAATAAGAGATAGCTGTTGAGATATCGATTTCTACCGTAGGGAAATTTTTTCTATTGATATATGAAGAAAGTGCCAAAGCGTGTTCCGGTACTTTGTCTTTCCCTTTTGAAACAGTCAGTGGAATACCAGCATGTAACAGGTTGAGCCGATCCGACAATAAAATAAGATCATTTGCGTAAACTTTTGGAAAAGCAAACGAACGCTCTTCATTATTTTCGAAAACAAAGTTATCTGCTTCCGAAATATAGTGGTATAATCCGTTATCCGATGTTTGCCGTTGTCCGTTATTTTTCTTTTTTTTATTCTTTTTTAACGCAGCCGAAATTAGTGTTTCCCGATGTGTGCAAGATTCACTGTCTGGTTTTTGGAGTACAGCTATAAAAAAACCTTCTCCTTTCGTTGCATGGGGCATAAAACGATATACAGGAAAGTTCCCTTTTAAGGCTGGTTTTATGCCCCAGCTTTGTTTAGTAATTACCGGTAATACTTCTGCTCCGTAATTTTCATGCAGCCAGATAATCGTATCCTCGTTTTCTTCGGTATTGTAAGTACAGGTACTGTAAATAAACAAACCTCCGGGACGCAGCAGGTCCCAAGTAGAAGAAAGAATTTCTTTTTGTCTTGAGGAACAACGATTTACATTTGCTAATGACCATTCTGTAATCGCTCCGTTATCTTTGCGGAACATACCTTCTCCCGAACAGGGAACATCGGTAAGAATCACATCGAAATAGTGATGTAAATAAGAAAAATCCGATACATTGTTATTGGTGACGATACAGTTGGGTTGTCCCCATTTGATTACGTTCTCAGTTAGTATATTAGCTCGACTGCGAAGTATTTCGTTGCATATAATAAGGCTGTCTTTGGATAGTATATCGATAGCTTGGGTAGATTTTCCACCCGGAGCAGCACAGAGATCGAGATAGCGTACCGGTTTTTTTACATATTGCTCGAGTATTTGTCCTAAAAACATCGATGAGGCTTCCTGTACATAATAAGTTCCGGCATGAAATAACGGGTCGAAGGTAAAAGATGGTCTTTCTTCGAGATAAAAAGCATTTTCTTCCCAAGGTACGATATTTTGTCCGAAAAAACGGGAACCGTTTTTTCTTTTGTTTACTCTTATACTCACAGGAGGAGTTTTTTGTAATGCGGCTTCGAATAGATTATATTCCTTCTCTCCTAATAATCGTCGGTTGCGGACGATAAACTCATCAGGAAGTGTTATCATACGTGTGCTTTTTCTGACAAAAATAATTATTTTTATCCGAAAGAAATATCACTTGTTCCCTTTTCGGTAGAAAACCCTACCTTTGCAGTGAAAATAGATTTAAAATATGCAAGAAGCAGCATTATACCTTATACCCGTGACGCTGGGTGAAACTACTATCGACAAGGTTTTGCCCGCCTATAACCAGAGAGTTATTGGCGGTATATCGCATTTTATTGTAGAGAATGTACGTACGGCACGTCGTTTCCTGAAAAAGTCGAATCCCGATATTGAAATTGATTCTCTTACATTTTATACGTTGAATCAGCATACTCGTCTTGAGGAAATAGCTGAATATTTGAATCCGTTGGCAAAGGGATTTTCGATAGGTATTATTTCAGAGGCCGGCTGTCCTGCGATAGCCGATCCTGGGGCCGATATTGTTGCGATAGCTCAGAATGCGGGGTATAAGGTTGTGCCATTGGTAGGGCCTTCTTCTATATTGATGTCGTTGATGGCTTCGGGTTTTAACGGACAAAATTTTGCGTTTCACGGTTATTTGCCTATCGAGGGGGGAGAGCGTAATCGGGCGATTAAAACCTTCGAACAGCGTATTTATAGCGAAAGTCAGACACAAATTTTTATAGAAACTCCTTATCGGAATCATAAATTGTTGGAAGATCTCATTAGAACCTGTCGTCCTCAGACACGCTTGTGCATTGCTGCTGATATAACTTGCGAGAATGAATACATACGTACCCGGACATTGAAACAGTGGAGCCGCGAAAAGATCGATTTACAAAAAAGACCCTGTATATTCTTATTGTATAAATGATATTTATTCGCTTTCGGGACCGAGATTTTGCCTTTAAAAATGTATCTTTGTACCTTTTTATACGAAAACACTAAAAAGGATAAACGACGGGATGAATTTACGTTTTATAAGTCTGGCCAGTGGCAGTAGCGGTAATTGTTATTATCTCGGGGCCGGCGAATATGGAATATTGATAGATGCCGGAATCGGTATTCGTACTATAAAGAAAACATTGAAAGAGAATAATATACCTTTCGAAAAGATATTAGGATTATGTATTACTCATGATCATGCCGATCATATCAAATCGGCCGGATGTTTGGGGGAAAAATACGGTATTCCGGTATATACGACCTCAACTATTTTAGATGGAATGAACCGTAGTTATTGTATGACTGAGAAAATATATTCTGCAGGGCGTATTATTCATAAAGAAATATCTTTTAATATAGGAGATTTTAAAATTACTCCTTTTGAAGTACCTCACGACGGAACTGATAATATCGGCTATTTTATCGAATTGGATAATCATAAATTTGCTTTTGCCACCGATCTCGGCCATATTACCGAATGTGTGGCAAGTTATCTCAAAGCTGCGAATTACCTGGTAATCGAATCTAATTATGATCGTGAAATGCTCGAACAGGGAAATTATCCGGTGCACTTAAAACGTCGCATTACCAATCCTAACGGGCATATGTGTAATGATGATACGGCCGAGTTTTTGGCGACAAATTTTAACGAAAGCCTGCAATATATATTTTTATGCCATCTGAGTCGGGAAAATAATCATCCCGAATTGGCTTTTAAGACTGTAGAATACAGGTTGTTTCAACAGGGCATACGTGTAGGAAAAGATGTTCAGCTCGTAGCTCTTAAACGAAATCATCCTTCGGAATATTACGAATTCGAGTAAAAAAACGAAATAAAATTTTTCAAAAAATCTTTGCGGCTTTTGTAAAAAGCATTACTTTTGCAACCGCAACCGCAACCGATTAAGATCATGACTCCGTAGCTCAGTTGGTAGAGCAAATGACTCTTAATCATTGGGTCGAGAGTTCGAGCCTCTCCGGGGTCACAGGAAACAGTCTTTAAAGTCTCTGACTTGACGCTTAAAGTCCTTAGATACAGTTATCTAAGGACTTTTTCGTTTTTATCTGTCTGCTTGGAGAGCCATAAAAAGACAGAAAAAAGACGGTAGTTTGTAGTAAAAATCATGGCAATTTTATTTATATATTGTCTTTATATCTTTTATTTTTCATCATATCGTTAATTCTACCTTTAATAAGAAGTAATTTTACTGTTATGATATTCTATCGATTCGGCAGTTACGTTTCAGTCGGACAGGTTTGCAGGTCAAAATCTGTTGATCGTATAAATTATGATTATTTGAGATGAGTTGTATCTGGACTGCTACCAATACATCATCTTCGATGGTATCCCCTCCGATAACCATGAAAAGAGAGTTTCATCACTACCGCATTCCGGCCTATTTTTACACTATCGCCCTGTACTACATTATAAAATCTGTAATTGAGGTTATAATCGGAGTGTAATATCCGTAATTTATCTACAAACGGGAAATATAGAAATGCCGAATTTTGCAATATCCCGCGAAAGGAACTAATGAAATATAAAGAATAATGAGAAATATCGTATTATCCAACGGAATGGAAATGCCGATGCTGGGTTTCGGTGTATTCCGAATAGAAGATTCCAATGTATGCGAGATGGCCGTTGAAACGGGTTACCGTCTGATCGATACAGCGATGACGTATAATAACGAGGAATCCGTAGGTCGTGCAGTGCAGAATTCGTGTGTAAGACGTGAAGATTTTTTCTTCACAACTAAAGTGTGGATTTCCGATGCGGGTTATGACCGTACGCTGAAAGCATTCGACCTTTCGCTGAAGAAACTCGAGCCGGACTACCTCGACCTCTATCTTGTGCACATGCCATTCGGCGACTATTACGGTTCGTGTCGGGCTATGGAGAAACACCATCAAGAGGGGAGCATCCGATCCCGGCGTATGCAACTTTTCTCTGTCACGGTTGATTGACATGAGCTATAACTTCGATATAGTGCCGGCAGTAAACCAAATCGAGCTGCACATCCATTACCAGCGCGAAGAGGAACTTACCGTGATGCACGAGTTGGGTATACAACCCGAAGCGCGGGAATCTTTTGCCGAGGGATTAAAAGGAACATTTTCCGATCCTGTACTTGCAGGCATTGCCTGTAAATATGAAAAGACTATAGCTCAAGTAATGCTTCGTTGGAATATCCAGCACGGAGTGGCAGTTATCTTCAAAAGTGTTCATAAGGAACGCATGGTGGAAAATTTCAATATATGGGATTTCTCGCTTGACGAGGAAGACATGAGGAATATAGCTACCCTTGACAAAGATATTCCCACGATACTCGACACACAAAGACCGAGTGAGGTAAGGCGATTGTACAGTTATCTGGCCCCCTCTTACTTACAAGTTTGAAATAACAAAGACTCTTTAATCCTTATGTAAATGAAAAATTCAGTAAAAATCTTATGTATGGCAATGGCGATATGCTTTTGTGCCGCAGGCAATCTGTTAGCGGCAGACAATTATTTAAACAGGAATATGGAAAAGAAATTGAACCTGACTCAAGAATGGGACAAGACGTTTCCTCTGAGCGATAAAGTACACCACTCTAAAGTTACTTTTCACAACCGTTACGGTATCACGCTTGCCGCTGACTTATATATTCCTAAAGACGCCAATGGTAAACTGCCGGCAGTTGCCATCAGCGGTCCGTTCGGTGCGGTGAAAGAGCAATCTTCGGGGTTGTATGCTCAAAAGCTGGCAGAGAGGGGATTTCTTACGATTGCTTTCGATCCATCCTATACGGGTGAAAGTGGCGGTGAGCCTCGTTATGTGGCTTCACCGGATATTAATACAGAAGACTTTAGCGCTGCGGTAGACTATCTTGCTACTCGTGATGACGTGGATGCGGATTGTATCGGTATTCTCGGTATTTGTGGTTGGGGTGGTATGGCGCTCAATGCGGCGGCTATCGATACCCGAATCAAAGCGACGGTAACGGCTACGATGTATGATATGAGCCGTGTAAATGCCAATGGTTACAATGATATAATGGATGCCGATGCCCGCTACGAGTTACGTAAGCAACTTAATGCTCAGCGTACCGAAGATTACCGCAATGGTTCGTATACACTTGCCGGAGGGGTGATTGATCCACTACCAGATGATGCACCTCAATTCGTGAAAGATTATTATGGCTATTATAAGACCAAACGCGGCTACCATAAGCGATCACTCAACTCTAACAGCGGTTGGAACAAGACTTCTTCGCTTTCGTTCATCAATATGCCTATTTTGTCCTATAGCGACGAGATACGCAGCGCTGTGTTGATGATTCACGGCGAAAAGGCTCACTCCCGTTATTTTAGTGAGGATGCTTTTAAAAAACTGAAAGGTGACAATAAAGAGCTGATGATTATTCCTGGGGCCAACCATGTGGATTTGTATGATAATCTGCAAGTGATACCGTTCGAAAAGATTGAGCAGTTCTTCAACAGCAATTTGAAATAATAAGATAAATACAACCGATAAAATAAGAACAATGTTAGGAAATTTCAGTTATTACAATCCTACGAAACTATATTTCGGGGATAACGCTCAGAAACATTTGGGTGAAGAGTTAAAGAATTATGGTGCAAAAGTGTTACTGACTTATGGTAGCGGTTCTATCAAGACAAACGGCATTTTCGATGAAGTGATGTCTGTATTGCGTGCAGCAGGAAAAGAAGTGATAGAATTGCCCGGTGTCATGCCCAATCCGACGACAGATAAGCTTTATGAGGGAGTGAAGCTGGCGCGAGAGAATAACGTGGATTTGATTTTGGCTGTCGGTGGCGGTTCGACTATCGACTACGCTAAAGCGGTCAGCGTTTCGGTATGGTATGATGGTGACCCGTGGGAAAAATACTACCTCCGACAAGAAGACCCGGATAGCAACCTGCGTATTATTCCGATAGGTTCTGTGCTGACAATGGTAGGTACCGGTTCGGAAATGAACGGAGGTTCGGTTATCACGAATCATGAAACGAAGCTCAAAATCGGTAAGATATTCGGAGAGAATGTCATGCCGAGATTTTCTATCCTCAATCCGCGCTATACCTTCTCTGTTCCACTACGCCAAATGGTAGCTGGATTTTTCGACATCATGAGCCATATCATGGAACAGTACTTTTCAGGCGAAGATGACAATACATCCGACTATCTGGCAGAAGGGTTGATGCGCTCGCTCATACACAGCAGTAGGATTGCGGTAAAGAATCCGCAGGACTACGAGGTGCGTTCCAATATCATGTGGACATCGACGTGGGCACTGAACACGCTTATCGGTAAAGGCAAGAGTCAAGACTGGATGGTGCACATGATCGGCCAAGCTATAGGAGCATACACCGATGCCACTCACGGTATGACCCTGTCTGGGGTTTCCATAGCTTATTATCGTCATATCCTTCCATACGGATTGAGAAAGTTTGCTCGTTTCGCAACTGCGGTATGGGATATATCGGCAGCAGACAAAACGGATGAGCAGCTTGCAAACGAAGGTGTAGAAGCTCTGCTGGAATGGATGAAACAAATCGGTGTAGCTACGGAAATTTCGTCGTTAGGCGTTACTGAAGATATGCTTGAAGGCATTGCCGATTCTACTTTCATTATGAATGGAGGTTTTAAAGTGCTTACACGGGAAGATGTTCTTTCTGTCCTGCGTGAAAGTTTGTAACTGCAAGACATATATATGAGATTCGGACAAAAGTCTCCATTTTTACGAATGGGGGCTTTTTTTGATGGCTTTCATTCTGGTATGAAATGCTGATATACTCTGTTTTTCCATAAATCTGTAATCGAGGTTATATACGGGGAATAATATCCGTAATTTATCTACAAAAAGGATCAGGCTTTTTTCCGAACTTTGCGACAGAATAAAAAATAAGAATATGGCAAAAAAAGTTTTGATTTTATCATCCAGTCCACGTCGTGGTGGAAATTCCGATATGCTTTGCAACGAATTTCTGCGAGGTGCGGTAGATGGCGATAACGAAGTAGAGAAAGTTTTTCTCCGAGATAAGGAGATACATCCCTGTTTGGGATGTGGTGTATGTAGCCGGGGGAAAAAGCCCTGTCCACAAAATGACGATGCATCTGAAATAATAGATAAAATGCTGTGTACGGATGTTATCGTCATGGCGACTCCCGTTTATTTCTATTCGATGAGTGCACAGATGAAGGCTTTGATAGACCGTTGTTGCGGACTTTACACAGAAATGACGGACAAGGAATTTTATTTCATAGCTACGGCTGCGGAGGATGATCCGACGATAATGGACCGTATTATATTAAATTTCAAAGGGTTTCTCGATTGTTTGGAGAATCCTGTAATAAAAGGTTCTGTATTCTGTGGAGGCGTATGGCATGTCGGGGAGATTAAAGGAAATCTTGCCTTGCGAAAAGCATACGATATGGGACGAAGTATTGGGTAAATCATAAGAAATAACAATATGACACTTGAAGCATTCTTAAAACATGTCGGCGCACGTCTTCCGCTCGATACTCCCGAAATCTGTGAATTCATGGATCGGATGAGTAATGAAGCACGAAAAATAACCTTTGAACTAAATGCCGCTTATCATACACCCAATGAAGTACGAGAATACCTTTCCCTGCTTTTTGGCAAGGAGGTCGATGTTTCCTTCCGTGTGTTTCCTCCGTTTTATACCGATTTCGGAAAGAATATTACTATAGGGAAAAATGTCTTTATCAATGCCTGCTGCCACTTTCAGGATCATGGCGGTGTGACGTTGGGCGATGATTGTCTGGTGGGACACAATGTCGTATTCGCCACACTTAATCATGGTATCGCTCCCGAAACACGTGTTTCAATGTTTCCTGCTCCTATCATCGTGGAGAAAAATGTGTGGATAGGTTCCAATTCCACCATTTTACAAGGTGTGACTATCGGTGATAATGCCATTATTGCTGCCGGTTCTGTTGTGACGAAAGATGTGCCTGCAAATACTATCGTAGGCGGTATACCGGCCAAACCGATCCGTAGGATCGAACCGTAAAATATTTACGATGAGACAGGAAGTATTTATCGCAGAAAATACGGCCATACCGGGTATTATTCTTGCGAACTTTCCTGTGTTCGATTTTTATACATTTCTAAAAACTGACTTGACGGAAACTATTCCTATTGCTATAATCGATCATACGGTACGATTTTTACAATATATTTTTATCGACAGGAAATTCTACGTACTGTTTTCATTGTTCTTCGAAAATTTAAACAAGTTATTAGACAATTTTTAATGTTGTTTAATCGGGCGTTTATTTGTTACCGTTTACAGGTTCCAAACCAAGTCCATTTGTGCCAAATCGACTCTAATGGTCCTTGTTTATGTTTCGACAGCCACCACTTGCATAATTTCACTTGTAGTAAGAATATGAAAAATCCGATTAATAAGCTGACTGTATATCCACAATAAGGAGAGAGGTACAAACCGAATGGAAAATAGATGATAGCTCCAATTATAGATTGTGTTATGTAGTTTGTAAGACTCATTCTGCCGTAAAAACGTAAGTTGTCGACAGCATTACGGAACTTATAGTTTTGGTAAAGAAGTATGAAAGAGGCTATCAAGACTAACGAAAAGGCTAATTTTTGCCACATGTCAAATGCTGTTCCTACAGTTTGTTGTATAATCGTATCATTCTCCATAATAAGTTCTTTTAATGTATATAAAGGAGCAAAAGCGATCGCGGAAACAATCAATGTTTTTACCCAGAAATGGAGATTGCTTTCGGAAGAAACAAAAAGTTGCTTTCTACCGATATAGAAGCCCAATAGGAATAATCCTGCCGTTTGGAAAAAACGGCCTGCATTTATAGCCCATAATAGGCTGGCTTTTTGCCCTAACGAAATGTTCCCTAAAATGAAATCCCAAAAATTTCCGGCTTTTATGTATTCCGCTACTTCTGCATACATTTCGCTTACTTTGAGGTTGGGCAATCGGTGTGCCGGGTTTATCAGATTGGCGATGTAATGATACCATTCGACGGGTTGTAACAGAAAAACGGCAGCAGTAATAATAATGGCCTTGTTGCTCCAGTTTCGTGTAAAGAATAATACGGGTCCGACCACTACGAATAATAATAAAACATCTCCTGCTGGGAAAAAGGCTGCATTTAGTGTTGCAAAACCGGCCAGCAGTATTAAACGCCACAGAAAGCGATAGCCGAAGTCTTTGCCCTGTTTTTTTTGATTGTTGTTTTGTATGTAGAATGTAAATCCGAACAGAAGAGCGAAAATAGCGTAGGCTTTTCCTGCAAAGAGGGTAAAAACTCCGTTGCATACACCTTGATTTAAGATATTCAGCCAATTTGGCGAGTTAGTCGGATAAACCGGAAAAATAAAGTGTTCCAAATTATGAACCAAGAGGATTGCCATTACGGCAAATCCTCGTAAGGCATCTACGACCTCGATACGAGAATTTTTGTTGATGAGTTGTTCCATGGATTATTCATCGATGATTTTAAATACTTATTATTCTTTATGTGAATTGAAATTTCTTATTTATTTATTTATTTTTCGGCAAATGCAGTCTGTCAGATGATCGTTGATGAATCCTGTTGCTTGTAGGTATGCGTAACAAATAGTAGCTCCGAAGAATTTGAATCCTCGTTTTTTCATATCCTTGCTCATAGCTTCGGATTCAGGAGATAATACCGGTACTTCACTTAATGACCGGAAATTATTGACTATCGGTTTTTTACCGGGAAGAAACGTTAGTATGTAATTATAAAAACTTCCGAACTCCTGTTGTATGGAGAGAAAAAGTCTTGCATTTGTAATTGTAGATTTAATTTTCTGACGATTTCGTATAATGCCGTCAAATTGCATTAGTTGTTCGATGTCTTCTGATGTCATACATGCTATTCGTTCTACATCAAAGTGATGAAAGGCTTTTCTGTATCCTTCTCGTTTTCTGAGAATGGTGATCCATGCTAATCCGGCTTGGGCGCTTTCAAGAACCAGAAACTCGAATAAAGTTTTGTCATCAATAACGAGCCTGCCCCATTCTTCATCGTGATATTTTACATACAGTTCATCTGTACCTGCCCAGCCACAACGTGTGTTTATTATGTCTTTCATTATCTTAATGCATAAAAATTGTGTTATTATTAAGAGCCTATTAAATTGCCAGTTAGTAATAAAAAGAGTGCTTTTTCTTTCCTCCAAAATAATTATGTATTTGATGGATCTTGAAAAAACAGCGGCAAATTATCAAAAAAATCTTGACCCTACAAAAAAGGAAACGAAAATATGGCCTGTGTAAGAAATGGAATGTTATTGTTGTTGTCTACTGATTTAATTTTAAAATGATCATATCGACGTTAACCTGCAAAAGATTATCCCGATGAAGCGACGGAAAAAATGAGGAATTGGATAAAATTGCCGAAAAATTAAAAGTATAAAAAATAATAGAGGAGAAAGGAGAAATATCGACATCATCTGGAATTAAGGAAATCTATCAGAGGAAAAAAGTCACTTTTCCCCCTAAGTACTATTTTTGATTTAAAGATATCTTTATATCTGTTTTTCGCTACTACAAAAATGTTGGAGATAATTCCGGTAATTAAGCTTTCATTTACCTTCCGCCCGTAATTATCGAAGTAAATTTCGGGAAAAGTGTTTTTGATAATTTGTATAAAAATAATGAGATTATGATTGTAACAAAAGGGATTAAGAAATAAATCATGATCAGTGTATAAGCTGAATTAGGCTGTAATAATTTTATTGTAATTTTCATTAATTCGCTAATAAATAAGCAGTGAATGGCAAATATAAAAAAGCTGCTGTCGGTCAGAAATTTATTTACGTGTATTTTATGTTTCGACAGGAAGTAAGATACGATATTAAATGACATTATCAGACCTGTCATGATCCCGCCATTATGAATGTATGAGTGATAAGTTGCCCCTTGATAGTATACGTCAAAAAAGGCTAAAAACGGGTATATGACTAACGTCGGGATAAAAAGAGGTTTGAAACAATCGGTGATATTCAGCCGGTTGATACTTAGGTAAGCCCCAATACTGAAGAAAAAAACACTTACGCTATTTATTCCTCTGATATCGGGCCAGATATTGAAATACCAGCATATAAACAAAATAATCGGAAAAAATAATTTAAGATATGTGATTAGCCATTTGATTACCGGAGTAAAAATTACGATTATTATCAAATCTCGAATAAACCAAAAGGGGATATTTATCGGGGTACTTATTCCTCCTTCATTGGGGGGATAAAAGTCCCAGAAAGATTTAAAAAAGATCTCCGGTGTTATATTAATTTCGGCAATTCGGGGAAAAAATGCAGCAAATTGTGGTAAGTGTTTGATTAGTAAAATCAAGAATCCCAATAAATTCCAGAATAGATATGGAATTAGCAAGCTTTTAGTGCGACTCTTTATTTTTCGTTTATAAGTTGCAAAACTAAAGTTTTCGTTATAAAAAAACAGATATCCCGAAATGAAAAAGAATAAAGGAACCGCTATACCGGCAATCGCATCGTTGATAAGGTATATGATATTATAATACCATTGCGGATTTTCGAATACAAGTTCTTCTCCTTGTATATTGATTGTCGATATATTATTATGAATAAAAACAACTCCTACAATAAGAGGAAACCTTAAATACGAAATTGTTTTTGATTGCAGTTCACTGGAGTTCATTATATATTATTTAATAAAATAAATAATTTTAAATATTGTTATAAATCATCTTTCGTAAAGATAAAAATTGTATTTAATAATTTCTTATTTATGTTTGCCTTAATATCTGTTTATATATGAGGTTTTTTTATGGCAATACTTTAATTGTTTTTGTTTTTCGCTAAGAAAATTCCCTCTTTCATTCTTTTTAATAAGGTAAATCTAATATATACAGATATATGCTAAATTTTAAATGGGTATATTTTTTCAATAAAGCATTTGGTTTATTTTATTAATTTATTTTAGAATATCTTTTAAGAATTCCATTTTCTTTCTCAGGCGGAATACATATTTCTTTACTGAATTCGGAGGAATGTTTATTTGTTCGGCAATATATTTATAGTCGTTTATTTCGAGAAGAAGAAATCCTAAAATAGCACGACATGTTTGGCTGAGATTCTTTACCTGACGATTGTAATGAGTCATCGTATATTTTTCATCTATATCGAAATTTATTTTCATGTCATATCCTTGTTCAGGAATATCTTCGATATAGATTTCATTTTCTTTATGTCGACAATTATCTACATGAATATTATGCATAATGCTTAAAGCCCATGCAACAAAGTTTCCTGAAGTATGATATAATTTTTTGTTCTTTAATATTCTTTCGCAGGTATCCTGAACCAAATCTTTGGCTTTATCATTGTCGTGTGTTAATTTCTTTGCATAATGAAATAAATTCGGTTGAATTTTCTCCAACTCACTGTCAAAATCGAAATTACCCATATCGTTTGTTTAATAAGGTAAATTATTTTTATCGGTAAACTTTATTTGAGTACTTCGGTTCCCTTTTTTTAATGTTATTTTGTAAAATACCGTAATTATCCGAACAATATAGTTTATTTTGATTTAAAGTTTATTGTTTGTCCTATTATTTTATGATGAATGCTTTCGGATATGAAAAAACGTGTGAAATAATCGATCATAAGGAGGCTTACTGTCTTTATCTTTAATCAACATAAGGACTGAATTCGATTCTGATGCTATATAACTTAATAGAAAACTAAAACAAGCCTTTTACAGGGATATTCTCCCCAAAAATGCCATTGATTATTGAATAACTATATTATTAATTTAGTAGAATGATTTTCTTAGATAAAGTTCTGTAATTTCAAAAAATATCTTTCTAATTTGTAACGAATCAGAAAATAGTTCTTTGTATTTGTCTTAAAAAGACAAAAATATTAATTTCGAACTGTAAAAATGAAGATTTACGGAAGGTAGGCTTTTCCGTAATATTTTTATATAGAAAGAGACTTGCTATTATTTTAAGTGCTAAAATTTTATGAAATGAAAAAGATTTATTTAAGTATGGCTTTGTCGGCCATAGTGGCCCTTATTTCATGTGGCGGCCACTCGGCAACCGAAAAATCGTCGGTGGAGGAAACTCCGTGGGATAATTATTTTGTAGGTGAGATCGATTTTAAAGATTTGGCACCCGATACGAAAGGGTCTGAAATTTATCATCACATCATACCCGATGCTCCCGCATATATAACTAAAGCAGCCCGTCAGGTATTATCTACGTTGTATTATTCTCCCGATGATAGTATTCCCGGGATAAAAAATATCGAATATACACTGGAAGATATGCCGGGTGTATCGGCAAAAGACGGCTGCCCTCCCGATATAAAAATATTTTACAGTACGCAACACATCGAGCGTGCGTTCGGCGCTAACGATACCGCTAAACTCGATTATGAAACGAAAGGCGTATTGTATCATGAATTGACTCATGCTTACCAGCTCGAGCCGCAAGGTATAGGTACTTATTCTACCAATAAAACTTTCTGGGCTTTTATCGAAGGAATGGCCGATGCCGTAAGGGTTGCTAACGGGTGTTTTGGCCCCGAAGATCGTCCTAAAGGCGGTAATTATATGGATGGTTATCGGACTGCCGGGTTCTTTTTCGTTTGGATACGGGATACGAAAGATCCCGAATTCCTGAAAAAGTTTAATCGGAGTACTCTCGAAGTGGTACCCTGGTCATTTGATGCAGCCATAAAACATGTATTGGGTGATGAGTATCAGATCGATCAATTATGGAACGAGTATCAGGTTGCTGTTGGAGATATTAAAGCTTGATTTTGTAATTTGTCAATCGATCGTTTTATTATAAAATTCGCAATGCCGTTTTTCGTGGAGAGAAACGGTATTGTTTTTTACATATATTTATAGGGAATTCCTTTTTTTATCCGGAAAAACAATTTCTTTATCTTTGCGTTATGTATTATTCAGTCTTTTATTAAATCAAATCGACGATATGGCAGTAGAAATTGTATCTGAATTTTGGAAAGCGGCACACGAAAACGAATTACGGTTTATTTCTTTTTCTGTACACGATCCGCGTTGTTTTATAACAGGTATGCATGAAATTCCCCCTGCCGGTAGGATGTGGTCGGGACCGTATCCTTTCGACAGTGATTTATTTTCTACTTCTCTCGAATGGTATGTCGAGGCTTCTCTGAAAAATGAAGTCGTGTTCGATTTTCTGCGTAGTCTTCAGATTCCTGCCACCGTAAAACCCGGAGATAAGGTGCGTTTTAAGTTAGATGGAAAGATTTATAATGGGGTCGTCGATAGGTTGGTAAATGATGAAAATTCGTGGGGGATAGGGGTGAATTATTCTTCTTCTGAAGGATTAACTGATTTTATTTTACTCTCTCCGGAAAAAATAGTTTAAATAAGCCTTTTTTCGATTACCGGTTTTTTGTGATTACGATCGATAATATTCATTTTTTCGGGTGGTACGATGACGGAATGATGTACACCCATAAACTGGTTGGCCGGTAAGAGTTGCACCATCGCTTTAATACTCATAATAAAAAATTATCTTCCGGTGGTTATGAAAAGCCCACCGGAAGAATAAATTTAATCAAGCGGTTGATGGTGATAAATTGTTTACTTATCTTGAACACAACGTATGGGAAGCCCGTTCAACCGTTCGAAGCTAACGCTTGTATTCACATTGGTATTGCTGAAGAATAAGGAGGAACTATTGTTAATACTCGTTAATGGAGTGGCGCTCCAATAGCGGCCCGATATGCCAATGGTACCCAGGCCTCCGGAAACGTAGTTGCGATTGCCTGAAGCCGGGAATGTCAGTCCGTCCTCGTTATAGATTGATTTAGTAGTGGCGTTCCATTTCCATGGCCCTTTATTGGGATAACCTTTTTCTTTGAATAACTCTACAAAATCCTCTTTTGTGGGCAATCTCCAATTACCCTTCAGGTAGTAGCGGCAAGGGTCGCCAACACCGGCTATCTCTTCTGCGGAACCTGACCCGGCAATGGTAAAAGGAACAGTAGCTGTTTTGCTTTGCCAAATTTTATCGGTATTTCCCCAATCAGTGCTACCTGCATAACCGATAGGTTTCACTACGACAGACAGAGCGAGGTTACCACCTATTCCGGTGCCATCCTCATTGGCACTACCGCTCCAGCCTATGAGTGAACCGAACTGGAAGTATAAACCACCATCGGCAGGTGATCCTATTTTAGCGCCATTAGCTCCGTCGGCTACCAAGTTTCCCGTAGCCCAAACGATGCCCGTTTTTTCAGTTACCATTACGGTGCATGTACCTTTTATACGGCTGTCTTCTGTCCAGGTGGCGGTAATTGTAACGTCACCTGCGTTTTTACCTTCTATTTCGCCCGTAGAGGTATTCACGGTGGCTATGGTGGGGTCGCTGCTACTCCATATCAAGGTCTTGACGGTGGCATCAGTCGGGGAAATCGTATAAGCGATGTTTTTTTTCTCATTTAAAAAAATTGCGGTATTGGTTAATGAAATGCTTTCTACGGCGATATTTTCAACGGTTACCGCACAGGTAGCGGTAAAATTACCGTCTTCGGTGGTTGCGGTAATTGTAGCCGTTCCTGCTTTTACCCCTGTTACTACACCTTCGGCTACGGTGGCTACGGCAGCGTCGCTGCTTGTCCAGATTATCTTCTTGTTAGTTGCGTTGGCCGGTGTAACGGTAGCGGTCATAGTTTCTGTCTTACCCACTTTTACGATAGTCGTGGGCGGATCGAGAGTTACGCTTGTTACGGCAATATTATTGTCATAGTAGAGCACACGGGTAGAAGATGTCTTGTTACCTTTGGTGTCTACTACGGCCACTTCGAGCAGAGCGGTTTCTCCGGCGACGGCAGTAGCGGGGACGGTTACATTTACCGTGGGCTGAGCGTCGAGAGTGCCGTCTTGTTTAAAAGTGGGAGCCGTGAGAGCTACAGTCCATTTTTCCGCCTCGGTACGTGTAATGGCCGTGTTTGTACCTGCCAGATTGGTGATATCCGCTTTAATGGCGGCAAAGTCTGCTTTTTTTATCGTAGCGGGAAGTTTTACGATAACAGCCGTTTTTGTTTCAGCAGTGGTTATTTGGAGTGGAGTGTAAGCTTCGAAGCTCACGGTAGTAGATAACATAGGAAGCGTAAACTCCGTACCATTTGCCAGTTTAATCATAACGGTACCGTTAGAGGTATCGGGAGTTACACTTTCGAAGAAAGAGTCGCCTTTTTCGCCTGGTGCGCCTTGCTCACCGTCTGAACCTGCCGGACCGGTATCCCCCTTATCGCCTGTGGCGGGTACTTTCTGTCCGTTTTCATCTTTCAGCCATTCGCCGTCTATTTGCCAGTAATAGCGGTCTCCATCTTTAGCGACGCTGAGTACAGGTGTCTGTCCGGCTGCACCATCTTTTCCTGTGGTAGGAATCATGTTGCCATCGTCATCCTTCATCCAGTCAGCTTTATCGTTACCTGTTTGGATAGTCCAGTAATACTGGTTGTCGGTATACATCTTAACCCCGATAATAGGAGTTATACCGTCTTTACCGTTTTTACCATGCATAATGGTAATGGGTTTGCTTTGGGTGAAAGAGAGAGTATAACCTACTTCTTCGGTTCCTTCCATTACCGGGGTTACACCTGTCACATAATCGTTGTTTTGCAGGGCGGTAACCAATCCTTGCAAAGAAGCGATTTGCCCGTTGGCAATATCACACCATTTTTCCAGTTGTTGTACTCGTGATTGTAAATCGTTTACATCTTTTCTCAACTCGGTGTCGTCGTATTTCGAGCAACCAAATACTAAAAACGTTGCTAATAGCAACAAAACATACAATTTAAATTTTATCATTTTCTTGTTTTATCTCCAAAAAATGGAGGGATTAATAAATAGAGTTGATTGTTTTATTGAAAAGTTTTTGAGAATATAAATGACGAAAGATTGTAAAAAAGATTTGTACCTTTTTTACAATCTTATATTGTAATTTTATTTTTATCTGGTATATTAATATATTACGCGCGCGATATATTTTTTGTGGCGTAGAGATTGTGTGTGTGTGTGTGTGTGTGTGTGTGTGTGTGTGTGTTTACACAAAATTCTGTAACTTCCAAATTATCAGGTGTAAAAATAAGAAAAAAGAAATTTTTTCCCCCTAAATTATAGCGATTAATCCCTAAAGTCAGTAACATTACGCCTCTATTTATAGATGCACACATCGTTTTTTTGTATATTTCTATTAATTTGTTTCGAAATTAAAACATTTTTACTAAATAAACAAGCATATGTCTTTGTTATTTAACAATAGTTTGCGTTCTGGCCTATTTTTTGGTAAAAGTAAAAAAGAATTTAAATTTATTTCAACAAAGAACGTTTATTCAGAAATTCGTTAAATGCGTTTTTATACGAGTCGGAAATCGGGATATATTGTTTCCCGAAAACGATACGGTTACGTTCTATAATTTTTATTTTATCAGGTTGTACAATGAAGGAACGATGTACGCGCATAAACTGATCAGCCGGCAGGAGTTCCTCCATCGTTTTCATACTCATAAGGGAAAGAATCGGATGAGGTTCGTCTTCGAGATAAATTTTCAAATAATCTTTCAGACCTTCGATATAGAGGATTTTTTTCAGATCGATTTGCCGGAGTTTATAGTCGGTTTTTACGAATATCGATTCTATTCTTTTTTTGTGATCCGATTGCGATATCCCATGTTTTTTCATTTCAAACCACTCGAGTGCTTTATTGCAGGCCGTAAGGAAATCGGGATAACTAATGGGTTTTAATAAATAATCGAGAGCGCTCACTTTATAGCTATCGACGGCATATTGCTCGAAAGCTGTCGTAAAAATTATCCGGCAACGGTCTTTTATAATTCTGGAAAATTCCAAACCGTTCAATTCGGGCATTTGTATATCGAGAAATAAAAGGTCGGGACAGTTTTCCGCTATTTCTTTAAGGGCTGTCACGGCATCGCCATACTTCCCCTGTAACGAGAGAAAGGGCGTTTTTTTTACATAACTTTCCATTAGGTTAAGGGCCAGTGGCTCATCATCTATAATACAGCAGGTCAGTTTCATGACTCGTCTCGTTTTTGAATGAGTAAGGTGAGAATCGTACTATATGTGTTATCCGTTTGTTCGGTTTGGAAAATGTACTGGTCGGGATAAAGGAGTTCTAATCGTTTTCTCAGATTCTCGATACCGATTCCCGATCCGCTTTTATCATTTATTTTATCTTTTGGAAAATAGCTGTTTACGATAGAACAAATAATTAGACTATCGGCACCGATAGTGATATTTATATCGATAAACGAATCCTTATTATTGCTCACACCATGTTTAAAGGCATTTTCGATAAGGGATATAAAGAGTAACGGAGCAATGGATTCTCTTTGAGGATCTCCTTCGATCGATAAAGAGACTTTTACATTGTCGGATAATCGTAATTTCATCAGTTCTACATAATTCCGAACAAATTCCAGTTCTTTTCCCAGAGGAACGTAATTAGGAGAATTATCGTAAAGAACATATCTTAAAAGCGTACTTAGATCATATACGGCCTGTTGTGCTTTTTCGGGACTAAAAGCGATAAGCGAATAGATATTATTGAGTGTGTTGAAAAGAAAATGAGGGTTGAGTTGATTTTTCAAATTCTGCAATTCGGCCTCGGTACGCCTTTGTTCGAGTTCTTTTCTTGCATTTTCAGATTTTAACCAGTTGAATGTCATTTTTATAGCTACACACAATCCGATCGTGAGGATTAGTGATCCGGCATCTCTAAGGATAAAGAACAGATCAGAGTGCCAGGGCTGTGGGGGTCTTGCATGATTATTGGCTACCGATTGTTGTGACGCGATGAATTCGTTCATTAAATGTAATTTCCATATTCGTATGATAATACATAAAACGACGATCAGGATTACATTTACTATAATGTATTTTTGTGTTTGTTTGCGAAACAGGTATCGATCGGTGAAATAAAAATAATTCAAATAAAAGGCGACAAAAAATGAAAGAGGCGCAATGACATAATCGAGGTATCGTGTCAACTTATTGACCGGAAAATTATTTTCGAAAAAAAACAGCGGCAGACAGAATACGATACACCATACGATAATGTGTATAAAAGGTTGCATGTATTTTTTTCGTTCGGAGGATTGTGTCATTACGCTTTTCATAATTATATCGAAACAAAGATATAGATTTTTTTATTATTCATAACGTATGGCGTCGATCGGATCGAGATTGGATGCTTTTTGGGCCGGATACCATCCGAAAAATATTCCGGTTACCGTACAAACTGCAAAAGAAAGAATTACCGAATATATCTGTATATAAATAGGCCATGCGAATACGACCTTTACGATATAAGATGCGGCAATACCGAAAACTACTCCTATAAGGCCTCCTGTAATACTTATTAGTACGGCTTCGATCAGAAATTGACTCAAAATATCGATACCCCGTGCTCCTACGCTCATACGCAATCCGATTTCCCGGGTGCGTTCGGTAACGCTTACATACATGATATTCATAATGCCTATACCACCCACAACCAAAGAAATTCCGGCTATACATGCTAACAGGGTAGTCATCAGATCGGTCGTACTGTTTAACATGGTGCTGAGTTCTTGTTGGCTACGAATCGTGAAATCGTCTTCGTCGGTGGCTTTCAGTTTGTGATTTTCCCTCAGCAGCGTTGTGATTTCTTCAGTTGCATTGTCGGTCATATCTTCACTTAATGCTGAAGCAAAGATACTTTGCAAATATGTAACGGCAAGTAATCGCTTCATCACTGTTGTATAGGGTGCGAGTGCGACATCATCCTGGTCTTGTCCCATGCTGTTGTAACCTTTCGATTTCAGTACGCCGACAATACGAAATGGTATTTTGTTGAAACGTATTACTTTGCCGATAGGGTCGCTTCCGTCGGGGAAGAGGTTATCAACGATCGTTTTTCCTACAACACAAACTTTTGCACTCGATAAAATATCCGCTTCGGTAAACATTTCTCCTTGATCTACAGATAGTTGTCGTATATCGAGATATTCGCGGTTTACTCCTGTAATACTCGAAGGGTAGTTGTTTGCACCGTTGATAAATTGTCCCGAATTATTTACATTAGGACTTACATAACTCAGGTATTTTGTTTCGTCGAGTAACGTTTGGTAATCGTCGAGTTTAAGGGTTTGCATCGATGATGGATCTTGCCTGACCCCGCCTCGCATTTCGGCCCCTGGATGTATCATAATCATATTACTTCCCATCTCGGCAATTTGTTTCTGAATACTTTTTTTAGAGCCTTGTCCGATAGCCAGCATGGTAATTACCGAGGCAACCCCGATAATTATCCCCAGCATGGTAAGGAAAGCCCTCAGTTTGTTATTGGCTAAGGCTCTTAACGCTATTTTTAGTAAATTGGTTCCGTTCATTTTCTCTTTTGTTTATGATTCTTGTCAGGAATCTTCCTGGGGCAATTTTGCCAATACGGCGGCGGCATCCTGTATGTTGCTGTTTATCGAGTCTTCTATGATATGGCCATCGCGCAATACGATATTACGACTGCTGTATTGTGATATTTCCGGATTATGGGTAACAAAGATAATTGTACGTCCTTCGGCATGCAGTTGCTGGAATAATACCAGTATTTCGAAAGAGGTACGTGTGTCGAGGTTACCTGTAGCTTCGTCGGCCAGTATAACAGCCGGATTGTTTACCAGTGCCCGTGCGATGGCTACCCGTTGCATTTGTCCCCCCGACATTTGGTTTGATTTATGCAATAGTCTGTTGCCCAAACCTACAGCTTTTAACGCGTCTATAGCCTTTTGTTTTCTTTCTGCAGAAGAAACGCTGGGATTATACATCAAAGGTAATTCTACATTTTCTATTGCCGTAGTTTTAGCGAGTAGATTGTAACTTTGAAAAACAAATCCTATTTTCCGATTTCTTAATACAGCCCGTTCGCTTTTACTCATGCTGCGCACCGGAATACCGTCGAGAAGATACTCTCCACTGGTGGGGGTATCGAGGCATCCTAATGTATTCAGCAAAGTAGATTTTCCCGAACCCGATGTTCCCATGATCGTTACGAATTCTCCTTCGTAAATGGTAAAGGAAATACCGCGTAAAGCATGTACGGTTTCTTCACCAACCTGAAAATCTCGTTTCAGGTTTTTAATCTCGATAACTGCTTTCATTTTTGTTGCGGTTTATTTCTTTTTTTTACTTCCCGGAGGGCCTGGCATAAAGGGGTTTGTTTCGGCTTTTTCTCCGTTCTCGTTTTCGGGTGATATCGATTGGCCGGGCATCTGTCCTATAATGACCGATGTAATGACAGGGGTTCCTTCTGCAATTCCCGAAATTATTTCGGTGAGTGTGCCATTACTTATTCCTATTTCTACCGGATGCGCTGTAAATGTTTTTCCTTCACGTGTCCAGATTTTATGTTTTCCTTCAGCATCGACGACTTTATCATCAGGCCCGATCAAAGCTTTATCGGGGGTAAAACGCAGGGCTTTTGACGATACACATAAAACATCGTTTTTTTCGAGAGTATAGATGGTTATGTTTGCCGTTAGTCCCGGTTTTAGTTTCAAGTCGGGGTTAGGGGAGTTGATGACGACTTCATAAGTTACCACATTGTTGGTCGTCGTAGCTTCCTGGCGAACTTGACTTACATGTCCCTCGAATATATCGTTAGGATAAGCATCCACGGTAAAACTTACACGTTGTCCGTCTTTTACTTCTCCTATATCGGCTTCATCTACATCGGCTACTACTTGCATTTGCGTAAGATCCTGTGCGATCGTAAATAAGGTAGGAGTGCTGTAAGAAGCAGCAACTGTTTGACCTTCTTCTACTTCTTTACTTAAAACGACGCCGTCGATAGGCGAATATATGGTAGCGTACCCGAGATTGGTCTCTGCTTTAGCCAGTTCGTTTTTACTGATATCGTAATTGTTTTTAGCGGTTTCATATTCGTAGAGAGCGGTTTCATAATCGGTATCGCTTACCATTTTTTTATCGAAAAGTGTTTTGGTACGAGTATAGTTTTTTAGTTTATATTCGTATTCGGTTTTAGATGTAGCCATATTGCTTCTTTTCGAGGCCAGTTCGTTTAAAAGATTGGTTTTATCGAGTTCGGCGATAATTTGTCCTTTGGTTACTTCCGAATTATAGTCGACGTAAAGTTTGCTGATTATACCCGATACCTGAGTACCTACTTCTACTTGTGTGATCGGTTCTATGGTTCCTGTGGCGGTAACCATATTGCTGATGGTATCTTTTGTTACTTTCGCTGTTTCGAAAGTAATCGGATGTTTCGGAGAACTTCCCCATATCAGCCATGCGGCTATGCCGGCAATAACGAGAATGATAATACTGGTAATAACTTTCTTTTTATTCATCTTAATAATCGTTATATGTATGCGTTATAAATTAATTTTTTCTCCTTGATAAAAACGGAGTAGCGCCCGGTTGAGAATGGCCATATATTTTGCTTGTAGCAGCTCTTGCTGAGCTGCAAGCATGTTATTCTTCTCGGTAAGTAAATCTACGGTATTTTTCATCCCGAGGTTGAATTGCTCATTGATGAGGTTATAGCTTATCTCTGTGCTATGCAGTTTTTCGTTGGCTGCGACAAACTGTTCTTGAGCACTATTGGCGTCGAGCCACAGGGTTTCTATGGTTTTAAAAAGTGTTTTTTGTTCGTTTAGCAGATCGAGTTCGCTATTGCTACTTTGTAAACGGGCTTTTTCTACGGCGCTTTTAGTTTGTCGGTTATTATAAATCGGGATGGAAAGAGTGAGGCCTACCGAATTGCTCAATCCGTACTTTAGCTGTTTCCCGAAATTATAATCTTGGTTACTCGAGTTGTTGGTACCTATACCTGCATTTAAGCTGAGACTGGGCATATATCCTTTTTTCGCAATATTTATTGCCAGTTCCGAAGCTTCTATATTCAGTTTTCCGCTTTGTATTTCGGGTCGGAAGGCAAGAGCAGACTGGTAAACATCTGTTTTGGAGGGTAGTGGTGAGAGTACATTTTCGGTATCGAGTTCGGGTATTAGCAGATTCATTTCTTCTTCTCCCTCGATTTCGAGAAGTTGTTTTAGTTGCAGTTTATAGTCTTTAAGAGTAGCTTGCGCTGTAACGAGCTGATATTTGTCGGTACTGCATTGGGCTTCGAGTTGGGCATAATCGCTCTGTGCGATACTTCCTACGGCAAGGAGTTCTTTTCCCCGATCGCGTTGAGCTTCTGAAAGTTTCAGGGTATTTTCGTTGGTTTTTACCGATTCCGCCGCATATAATATTTGCACATAAACTTGTGTAATACTTTCTTGTATCGTGTTGGCGTTTTGTGCGATATCGAGTTCGGCGATTTGGTTGTTGAGCTTTTGCTGTTCGATGGTTTTCAATCGTTTACCTCCATTAAATAATGTCCATGAGGCGTTTACCCCATAGTTTCCGTTGTAATTGGTTTTGTTGCTTCCGCCACTGGTTGCATAGTTACCGCTTCCGCCCACGTTAACGATATTCGTACCGCTTTGATCGTATGGGCGGTTTACAACATTATGGGAGGTAGAGAAGGACAAAGACGGAAATAGTTGAGCCTTTGCTTCTTTGGTATCTACCAGACTTTCTTCGTATGAAATTTTACTTTTTTTGAGTTGGATATTTTGTTCCAGAGCATAGTCGATGCAATCGTCGAGAGTCCATTTTTTGGCAGTCTCTTGCGCTATCCCAGGTAACGATAAGAATGAAAATAAAACTGTATAAAAAATGAGTTTGTTCATATCTTTAGTGCTTCAAAATTTGATACAAACCTATATACAGATTTATCAAGAAACAATTATATTATAGTAAGCGCCTGATTTTATCGACTAATAACCGATTTTTCCTGATGAAAAATTGAGAAGATGGTGGAAATAAAAAAGCGCTTTTATCATGAATTAGATAAAAGCGCTTTTTTAGAGTATTGAATTTTATGCGAAAATTAATATTAGTATTTGTGCGGTAAGTACCCTTAGAAACATTGTTAAAGGATATACTGTAGAGTATGCGACCGAAGGAGCGTCATTATTGGCGACCTTGTTGGCATAAGCTAATGCCGGAGGGTCGGTATTGCTACCGGCAATTAATCCCATTAAAGTAAAGTAATTGAGCTTATAATGCCAACGTCCGATTGTACCGATGATCAGTAAAGGAATAATTGTAATGAGGAAACCCCAGAATACCCAAAGAGCTCCGTCTCCACTCACGACCGTGTTTACGAAATTTCCACCGGCTGTAATTCCTACACTGGCAAGGAATAAACAAATCCCTATTTCCCTTAGCATAAGGCTTGCACTGGTAGAAGTATAGGTTACGAGTTTCATTTTGTATCCGAAACGACCGATCAGAATAGCTACGACCAATGGACCTCCCGCTAAGCCGAGTTTCATAGAAGACGACATGCCAGGGATGGCCAAAGGAATACTTCCTAAGATAATACCGAGGAAAATGCCCACAAAGAGAGTGATCATGTTCGGTTCGTTGAGACGTTTTAGAGAATTTCCTAATTTCTCGGCCAGTCGATTGATATCTTCAAGTCGTCCTACAACAGTAAGACGGTCACCTATCTGTAAGGTCAGGTTTGCGCTGGCTACGAGGTCTACACCGGCACGATTGAGTCGGGTTGCATTCAGACGGTATCCCATGCGAAGGCGCAGAGAGCCTATAGTGCGTCCGTTAAATTCGGGTTTGGTAACGACGATACGACGTGAAACGACTGGTCCTGGTATGGCATCCCAATCCATTTCGACGGGCGCTCCGATAAAAGCTTTCAAAGCGTCTTCGTCTTGTACCGACAACACGACAAGCAGCAATTCTCCCTCTTCGAGTATCGTGTCTGAGTTAGGAATTATTACTTCATCGCCTTTTTTAATACGTGAAACGACAAAATTACGTTCTACGAGTTCTCCCAGTTCCTCGAGTGTTTTTCCTACGATGAGTTTATTTTCGACTTTAAAAGTAACTAAATGCGGTTTTAAAGTGCTGGCTTCGGTTTCTTCTTCTATTTTTTTGCTTTCGTTGTCGAGTTTTATTTTAAAAAGTGCCCGTACGATGAGCATAGCGCTAATAATCCCGATCACACCGAGAGGATATGCCGCAGCATATCCGGTGGCAATCTCGGGTATTTCACCGAGCAGCTTCCCATCGAATTTTAGCTGTGCTAATGTTTGTTGTGCCGCACCTAATCCCGGAGTATTGGTAACAGCACCCGAAAGGATACCTACCAGATTGGGCATAGATACACGCCCGTTGGCTATAAAGTATATTACCAGTACGACTACGATATTAAGGGCTACTATTCCCGTGGCAAGCAAATTGAGAGTCATTCCTCCCTTTTTAAAGGAGGAAAAAAATCCGGGACCGACTTGCAGACCTATCGAATAAACGAAAAGGATCAGTCCGAATTCCTGCATAAAATGAATGATATTCTTTTCTCCCACAAATCCGAAATGCCCGGCGACCAATCCGACGAATAATACGAAAGTGACTCCCAGGGAAATACCGAAAAATTTTATTTTTCCCAAATAAACTCCTACCGCAATTACGAACGAATATAATAGTACCGTATGTGCTACCGATTCAGATGCGAACAATAAGTTATGAATCCAATCCATAGTTGATAGATAAAATATAAATTAAAATTTGAAAAAGAAAAAACTGAAAATCGTTCCCGATTCTCAGCCTCGCATAATTGCAGGTGGTTCGTTATTATAATATGTGTTATAGTAACGACGCCCCCCCTTTTTTTAAGGTTGGGCAAAGGTAATGATATTAAGTGAATCGGACAAAAATAATGACGCATTAAATATTTCTATTTTTTTCTTTGTGCGATTATGTATAGGGTTCTCTGTTATTCTGTTTTTTTTATTCTGTCATTCGGAGGCTGGGTCGATGAATCCCCTGAAGTGAGCACCAAAAGCAATATCGACCAGACAATTAATGTATTTTAAAATATTTCATCCTGTTTTCTATTAAAATTGTTGGTACGATATTAAAATTTGGTTACTTTTGCGATTGTGTAAACAACTAAATGGCCGACGATTTATGAATAGCAAGTGCGATTACCGCATAATAGGGAATTCCCCTTGTTTTTTTACTAACGGAAATTTAAAATTATCCAAAAATTTTATGCCTGAAAATTTGGAGATTCGGGAATTATTGTTAACACACACACACACACACACACACACACACACAAATGTGATGTAACCTCATATTATATATTTAAACGCTACGTTAGCGGTAAACGGATATACTGTTTACCGCATTTCTTCGTTTCTGATCTTCGTTATTATCTCCTTGTTATTAATAAAAAAAATTGTCTT
Source organism: Coprobacter tertius (assembly GCF_024330105.1). Lineage (NCBI taxonomy): Bacteria > Pseudomonadati > Bacteroidota > Bacteroidia > Bacteroidales > Barnesiellaceae > Coprobacter > Coprobacter tertius. The sequence goes on along the minus strand of NZ_JANDHW010000017.1, from coordinate 11,567 downwards.
CCTGATTCGCTCTCTGTTCTCCTGAACAAAGAGCGAAGGACTCCCTGGGTGACGGATCAGGTTCAAAACACTCGGTGTGCTTCCCATTGTCTTCCTGAGCGAAGTGAAGTATCCCTAGAAGAAAGGGAGAAAGATGATGCCGGGGAGGTGACCGCTATCAGGAGATTCTTCTCTGCCGCTCAGGAGGACAGTGGATTTCGGAACGGATGACAAACAAAATAACATAACATAATCCAAACGCATAAAAAAACAAGAAAATGAACCGAAAAATAAACCTTCTCAGCTTTGCGGTGGCGCTGGTGACGCTACTGTACCTGCCCGCGGTCTCGTGTGTAGAAAACTTTTCGAACGAACCCGATGTCGATACCGGCGGCACGGGGAAATTGGTTCCCCTCCGCTTCTCGGCTTTGGTAAGCGGGGCGGGGGAGACTTCACCGCCTCCTGTGGAGTCGAAGACGGTAAATCAGAATACGACCGGTTCAATGGGATATATGGGAATGATCATACAGCAGTCGCCCGGGGGCGGCGATGTCTTTCCCGGCTCCCAGGAACTGCGGGTGAAAACGTATGGTTATCTCGACGATAGTTATTGGTTGTATATGACTAATACGCCGGGAGTTACGGGGGATATTCATCCCATGTGCTACGCCGGTAAAACGATACGCGTTACCGCTTATGGCAATATAATGGATTTTGGGCCGATTGGTATCGACGGTTTTCCCTTCGATTTCAGAGGTAACCTGAAAGATGATGTTATACAGCAAGATTACCTCTATTGCGACACCACCTACGTAGTCCCTTCAAACGAAAAGCCGATAGAATTGAAGATGAAACACGCCTTCGCCCATATCCGGATAAACGTGACCAAATCGCTCGACAAAGATACGCACACACTCTCTCAGGTTGCTCTCGACAACATGGGCGACGTATGGATCAAGCGGAAAGGCTATATCGACCCCGCCACGGGCGATACGGTGTCGGGGGCCGCCCATCCCGAGCTGCGCTCTCAGGCCGGCCCGCTCTCGTACAGCGGCCTGAATGTTGCGCTTTCGTCTACGACGAAGCAAACCTACGACTTTTTCGTGCCGGCCTTTATGAGCGACACGCTCAAAGACGAAACGGTGGTAATCGCGCTTACGGTCAATGGTAAGAAAAAGATATTTCCCCTGCGGCGCAACCACCTCAACCACGAGGCACGTAACGGAAAAGACTACTACGGGTTTGCGCAAGGGTATATAAATACCTACGACGTGGTGTACGACAATACGGCCATGCGGCTGATCCTTACCGATTGGAATACGGTAAACCGCGACGGTGACTTCGGCATACCGCCCACCGGCGTGAAGGGGATACGGCTGAACGGTAGTGATATGACTTCCAATAGCATGTGGAATACTTATCCCACTTGGGGATTTGCCCCCAGCGGCACATACGATAGCTGGCTTTCTACGGTAGCCCTCGGCAATAACGGGATTTATATCGACGGTACTAAGAGGATTACATCCATGTATAGTGATACCTGGAAGACGTATGCGGGCGATGTGAATGTATATGAAGATGAAAAGCCGGTGATGGACTTTTTTATGACCCAGGAGAATGTAAGCACCATCCCGGTGCCCTGGGAAGGATCCGACGGGGCGCTCATCGCCAAAGAATTGTGCCGCAAATACCGGGGCGGCGGTTTCACCAACTGGCGCTTGCCCCGCGCCTCGGAGTGGCGGATGCTGGTGGCTTCTCAGGGCTTTCATTCCGGGGTATGGAATAGTCTGAATCTCGAGTCTGGTAACGAAGGTTCCGTAACCGAAACCTTCTGGTCGGCTACCGAAGCCGAAGCGGCCAAGGCCTGGACGGCCTATGCCCAAAGGTTTAGTAATAGGCCTGTGATTCGTATATACCTCGATGCCCGCGACAAGAAAACCACGCTGGCGAGCGTACGCTGTGTGCGGGATACTAAGAAATAATGACAAGTATTGTTCACCATGACGAAAGGTGTGATGAATGGAAAAGGGCAATTACCCGTAGTAACGAACATCAGGAGATCATTCGTTGTCACTCAAGAGGACAGCGGGAGTCTCAGAATGATAGAGTAAAAAATATAAAAACACGAGGCCCGGTTATCGGGCCTCGTGTCGTATTTTGTAATAGGTCGTTTATTTATATTCCTGCCAGCTTTTAATCTGAATATCACTTTCTTTCAGATGGCAGAAAGCATCGATAAATGCGCTTGCCAGGCGGGCATTGGTAATGAGGGGGATATTGTGGTCGATCGCGGCGCGACGTATTTTATATCCGTTGGTAAGTTCCCGTTTGGTATGATTTTTGGGGATATTTATCACCAGGTCGAACTTGTGGTTCGAGATCATATCCATAACGTTTTTGTCTCCGTTTTCGTCGGGCCATGAAACGACTTTTACCCCGTTTATCCCATTCTCGGTAAGGAATTTCTGGGTGCCTGCCGTAGCATATATTTCGTATCCCTTTTCGGCTAACTGACGTGTAGGATCGAGCAGGTCGACTTTTGATTTTGCCGAACCCGAAGATACCATAATTGATTTTTCCGGAATTTTGTAACCTACCGAGATCATCGAGGTAAGCAGGGCTTCGTTAAAATCGTCGCCGATGCATCCTACTTCACCGGTAGAGGCCATATCCACTCCCAATACAGGGTCGGCATTCTGTAACCGTGCGAAAGAGAATTGCGATGCTTTTACCCCGATGCATTCTACATCGAACGCGGTTTTATCGGGTTTGGCATAAGGCGCGTCGAGCATGATGCGTGTGGCCGTTTCGATAAAGTTGCGTTTGAGCACTTTCGAAACGAAGGGGAAACTGCGGGAAGCGCGTAAATTACATTCGATAACTTTCACATCGTTGTTTTTGGCAAGGAACTGAATGTTAAACGGACCGCTGATATTAAGTTCGCGAGCAATCTGGCGGCTGATCTTTTTAATGCGTCGGGCTGTTTCGAAATAAATTTTTTGTGCCGGGAAAACCAGTGTCGCATCGCCCGAGTGTACACCGGCAAATTCTACATGTTCGGAGATCGCATATTCTACGACCTCTCCGTTTTGGGCTACGGCATCGAATTCTACTTCTTTGGCGTTCTGTAAGAATTGTGAAACGACAACCGGATATTCTTTCGAGACATGAGCAGCCAGTTTCAGGAAGTTTTCGAGACCTTCCCGGTCGTAGCAAACGTTCATCGCTGCTCCCGAAAGTACGTAAGAGGGACGTACCAGTACAGGGAATCCAACCCGGTCGATAAAGGCATCGATTTCGGTCATACTGGTCAGTTCTTTCCAAGCAGGCTGATCGATTCCGAGTTGGTCGAGCATACTCGAAAACTTATGACGATTTTCGGCGCGGTCGATCGAGATGGGTGATGTTCCCAAAATAGGCACTTGCTGGCGGTGGAGTTTCATAGCCAGGTTATTCGGTATCTGGCCGCCGACCGATACGATGACACCCTTCGGTGATTCGAGGTCGATTACGTCGAGTACCCGTTCGAACGAAAGTTCGTCGAAATACAGCCGGTCGCACATATCGTAATCGGTCGAAACGGTTTCGGGATTGTAGTTAACCATAATCGATTTATATCCCAGTTTCCGTGCTGTTTGTGCAGCGTTTACCGAGCACCAGTCGAATTCGACCGAACTACCTATACGGTATGCGCCCGACCCGAGGATAACGACCGATTTATCGTTTTTATAATAAGGAATATCATGATCGGTGCCATCGTAGGTCATATACAGGTAATTGGTGAGTTCCGGATGTTCCGAAGCTACCGTGTTGATCCGTTTTACAGTGGGAAGAATTCCGTTTTTTTTGCGGTGCGCACGTACACGCAGATTTTCGGCTTCCATGTTTCCTTTAGGATTTTCGATGATGCGGGCGATTTGGAAGTCTGAAAATCCCAGACGTTTTGCTTCGAGGAGAACATCTGCAGGAAGGTCTTCTATTTTTTTATACTGTCGTAGTTTGGCTTTATAATTGTGGATATTTTGGAGTTTACCCAAAAACCATTTGTCTATTTTAGTCAGATCGTGGATTTTATCGATACTGTATCCTTTATCGAGCGCCGTTGCGATAGCGAAAATACGCAAATCGGTGGGGTTAGCCAGTTCCTGATCGAGATTATCGAACTCGAGGTCGTTGTTTCCTTCGAATCCGTGCATTCCCTGACCGATCATGCGAAGGCCTTTTTGTATGATTTCTTCGAAACTTTTACCGATAGACATGATTTCTCCTACCGATTTCATGCTCGAACCGATCTGCCTCGATACACCGACAAATTTGCTCAGGTCCCAACGGGGGATTTTACAAATGAGATAATCGAGCGAAGGAGCAACATATGCTGAGTTTGAAGTGCCCATTTCACCTATCTGGTCGAGAGTGTAACCCAAAGCCAGTTTTGCGGCTACAAATGCCAAAGGATATCCGGTAGCTTTCGATGCCAGTGCTGAAGAACGGCTCAGCCGGGCATTTACTTCGATTACGCGGTAATCGTCTGTTTCCGAGTTAAACGCATATTGTATATTACATTCTCCGACGATACCGAGATGGCGTATTGTTTTTTTAGATAATTCTTGTAGCAGGGTAAGTTCTGTTTCGTCGAGCGAACAAGTGGGTGCGACAACGATACTTTCACCGGTATGAATCCCCAGCGGATCGAAATTTTCCATGCTCGCTACAGTGAAGCAATGATCGTTTTTATCTCTGATGACTTCAAATTCGATTTCTTTCCAACCTTTCAGAGATTCTTCCACTAATATCTGGTTAGAGTAAGAAAAGGCATTTTCAGCCAACTCTTTCAATTCTTGTCGGTTGTTGCAGAAACCACTGCCCATTCCTCCTAAGGCATAAGCCGAGCGGATGATGATTGGAAATCCGATTTCATCGGCTGCTTTAAGTGCGTCGTCCATGGATTCAACCGCGATACTCTTCGGAGTTTTTACCTCTATTTCGTCGAGTTTTTTTACAAACAGATCACGGTCTTCGGTGCTCATGATCGCTTCTACCGAAGTTCCCAAAACTTCTACATTATATTTTTTCAGGATACCTTTATTATACAATTCGGCACCGCAGTTGAGTGCCGTCTGACCTCCGAATGCCAGTAATATCCCGTCGGGATTTTCTTTCTTGAAAATTTCCTCAATGAAAAAAGGGGTTACCGGCAGAAAATATACTTTATCGGCGATGCCTTCAGAAGTCTGTATTGTTGCAATGTTGGGATTTACCAATACGGTTTTTATCCCTTCTTCTCGTAAGGCTTTTAACGCTTGGGAACCGGAGTAGTCGAATTCTCCGGCCTGACCGATTTTTAAAGCTCCCGACCCGAGTACCAGGACTTTCTTAATAGATTTCTGCATAGGTTTGATATATTTTTAGTTCACATATTTTTGTTTTGGTAAAAAAAATGCGCCGACTAAAAAGCCAACGCATTATATATAATAAAATTATTATCGGGAAAAAACGGAAATACACTGTCGTATTGCGACAAGAAAGAGTGATGTGCTCCTATCTTATTTAGTGTATTGCTCATTTATAATTTTATATTTTCAAAATTTGTGTAAAGGTACGGGTTGTACTTATATTATTCAAATTTTTAAATATAAATTTTATGTTTTCGTTGTATTTATTTTATTTTCAGTATCTGACCCGGTTTTATTTTGGTAGATTTACTGATATGATTAATACGGCATAATTGCGTTATCGTCGTACGGTGCCTAATGGCGATCGAAGATAACGTATCGCCTTTACGTATTTTGTAAGTCACATATTTAGTCCCGTTGTTTCCTTTTGCCATAGCCTGTTTTACAGAACTGTTTTCTTTATGGGTATGGAAAACATAGGTGTCGGTATGGGGAACCTGATTTACGAAATCGAATATTTCATTCGGATTTATACTCATTCCCAGAAAACGTGTTTCGAAATGAAGATGGGGCCCGGTGGAACGTCCGGTGTTGCCTCCGAGAGCAATGGGTTCTCCCACCTTAACGATCTGGTTGGGTCGAACGAGTATTTTCGATAGATGACCATAGATTGTTTCCAGCCCGTTAGAGTGACGCAGCAATACATAATATCCGTATCCTCTGGCCTCGTATTTTGTGATACGTACTTTTCCCGAGAAAGCGGCTCTTACGGTATCTCCTACATGCAACGCGAGGTCGACTCCTTTATGCATACGGCGATAACGGGCCCTATATCCGTAATCGGATGTTTTGTGACCCGGTACAGGCATGCAATAGTTAGATACGTTAATGGAGAAAGAATCGGGCATTTGGGCCATTGTTTTATTGTAGGGGTTAACCCACTCGTTATTCCAGTCGTCTCCGTATAATTCGATGGCCGGATAGGCTTCGGCTTCCTGTTGTAGCTTTCGGGCAAAGGTGAGGGAATCGATAAGATTTATTTCTTTACGTATGTTACGTTGATCAGCCAGTAAATCTTTGTGTTGTCTGTTATGAATATTATTTAACGGCTCTGAGTCGTTCTTTTGTGCCATAGCCACTGTCGGGGCGATAAGCAATGAGGCGATTATCAGTTTCCTAAATCCGGTAAAATTCATTATATAGCAAAATTATTAACAAATTAGAAATCTATTTAATTCTCTGCGACGAGGCTTGAAATTTTTCGGAAAATATTCTCTTTCATTAAAAATAAAAGGAAGAATTTTTATATATTCTGTTCCGAAATATCATTAGAACCTGTATTTTAAGTATTAGCAGAGTCTGATTTATTTTCCTCAAAGATAACGATTTAATCCTTTATTTATATCTGTGCATTAACAAAATTTATGTATGTTATTTTTGTGTACTCTTTTTATTTTAATATAAGTACTTTATAATCTGTATATTATATTGATTTATGTTTTACAGCATATTTTCAGAATTTAATACTTTAGAAAAATAGGATTAAAAAAATTTTCTGCCTGTTGAGGAGGACGGGCGGTAAATTTTATTATGTATTTATCGAGTTTGAAATCAGTTGTTTATATCTCAAAAGAGAGATAAACTATTTTGTAAATCTATCAGGAATTATAATAAATAATACCTATTTATAGCATAATTTATTTCTTATTTGCGCATGCTTTTATATTCCTCGAGGGAAATAGGCGATTGTGAGTGTAATCTTCTGTTAATCATTCCTTTTATAAGATGTGTCGTTACTTTAATAAATATACGTACATCGCAGAAAAGAGAACGAACCGGGAATATCTTTTGGCTCATTTCTTCACTCCAGGGTTCCAGAAAATAGTTTTTATAATAGGGGTCTTCTGAATTTACGATAATATCGATTGTATCTTTCCATTCGTATTTGATGAAATCAGATTGGTGGTATGATAAATGGAAGACTCTCAGAGCTAAGCTCTGGTAGGGTAAAAAATTCAGAAATGTACGACCATAATCGGGATATAATTTCGGCAGTTTATCTTTTTCGTAAAATACGAGTTTATTATCTATTTCGAGACATACCCATTTATGCGATTTTTTAGGGAATAACGATTCACCGATCAAACTGGGTAATTCTATATATCCTCTTTTGGCTACGCGTTGCAATTCTTTTACGAAAAGCAGGGGATCATCTACATGTTCGATTACCTGATTGCAAATCACGTAATCGAATTCTTTGTCTTTAAAAGGCATATTGGCACCGTCGGCATTTATAAACGCCTGGTGAGGATATATCATGATATTATCACTCCGATGATAATTCGAGTCTATATATTTATCGACAACAACATCAGAGCGGAAGGTGGGATTATGACCGCTACCTACTTCAAGAACCTTGTCTTTTTTCTTTATTTTTAAATCGTCCCGGTCTATCGGGTTTCTGACTTTCATGCGTAGGGAATATTTTAATATGACACCAAACCGAAGATATATCTCAGAAAGATATAATTTTTTATGTACCAGCGTGAAATAATACTCTTATAATGTTTCGGGAAAATTTTAAATCTTTTGCGAAGATAATGTTTTTATGATTAAGAAAATTGTATCTGTTTATTTTTTCTTCTTTTTTAGATTTGAGTTGCGTTTGCTCGCTGTTTGAAAAAGAAGAATAGAGAGTCTGATTTTTAGATATATGATAGCCTCATTTAGTGTAAAATATCCGGTTATCCGAATATTTCAGGGAAATATATTCGGGGAAAAAGGAGTCATGATTTGTTTCCTGAATAATGAATCGCGTTTAACGGATTAACTGATTAGGCTCCAGTTAAACTTCTTTTTAAAAATCTTTTGTAGTTGTATTTTTAATATATAATGTTCGTTTGCTGATAGTTCGGGATCTTTATCGAGTACTTCATTAGCGATATCCCGTGCCAGTTGCAAGATTTGTCCGTCACGTGCGATATTGGCTATTTTAAGATCGAAAGCGATTCCGCTTTGTTGTGTTCCTTCCATGTCTCCGGGGCCTCGCAATTGCAAGTCAGCTTCCGCTATTTCAAATCCGTCGTTTGTCCTTACCATGATTTCAATCCTTTTGCGGGTTTCTTCGGAAAGTTTGTACGAAGTAATAAGTATGCAATAAGATTGGTCGGCTCCCCGGCCAACACGTCCTCTCAACTGGTGTAGTTGGGAAAGCCCGAAGCGTTCGGCGTTTTCAATGATCATGACCGAAGCGTTGGGAACGTTAACGCCTACTTCTATGACTGTAGTGGCTACCATGATCTGAGCTTTTCCGGCTACGAATTTTTGCATTTCCGCTTCTTTTTCGGCCGGTTTCATTTTTCCGTGAACCATACAGACCTTATATTCCGGAAAGATCTCTTGAATATGTTTATAGCCCTCTTCGAGATTCTTCAGATCTGAATGTTCGCTTTCTTGTATGAGTGGGTAAACGATATACACTTGTCTGCCCGATTGTATTTGTTTGCGAATGGAGTCGTATAAAGGGCCCCGGCGATTATCATACCGGTGCAGAGTCTGTACCGGCTTCCGGCCCGGAGGTAATTCGTCTATGACAGAAACTTCGAGATCTCCGTAAACGGTCATGGCCAGCGTTCGAGGGATCGGGGTTGCAGTCATTACCAATACGTGTGGCGGTCGGGAGTTTTTTTTCCATAACCTGGCTCGTTGCGCTACTCCGAACCGGTGCTGTTCGTCGATAACGACGAGACCGAGGTTGAAAAAATTTACGGTATCTTCTATCAGTGCGTGCGTACCTATTGTTATGTGCACATCTCCGTTGAGCAACCCTTCGTGTATCCGTTCCCGATCTTTTTTCTTAGTAGAACCGGTAAGTAACTCAACTCGTAATCCTATTTTTTTTACCAGTTCGCTAATTGTTTCGAAATGTTGGGTGGCCAATATCTCGGTAGGGGCCATCAGGCAGGCCTGGAATCCGTTATCGATAGCCATTAGCATGCTCATGAGCGCTACCAATGTTTTTCCGCTTCCCACGTCTCCCTGTAAAAGACGATTCATTTGTATCCCGCTTCCCACGTCGGCTCTGATTTCTTTTAACACCCGTTTTTGCGCGTTGGTGAGTTCAAATGGCAGGCATGTATGGTAGAAATCGTTGAATGCATTTCCTATTTTATCGAAACGGAATCCTCCGAGTTTACGTTGTTGCAATCGGGTAAAACGCAGTATATTGAGCTGGAGATAAAATAGTTCTTCGAATTTTAGTCTGAATTGGGCTTTTCTGAGCAGATCGGGTGATTGTGGAAAATGAATGTTGCGCATGGCTTCATGCCTGTAAATAACCTGTGCCCGGGCGATAATCCATGCCGGTAAAGTCTCGGGTAACGGGCTTTGAATGGTTTGCCACAAGTGGTACATGATTTTCTGCAATGCTTTCGAATGCAGAAAATGCGTTTTCATTTTCTCGGTTGTATTATAATACGGTTGCAATCCCGGTATTTTCTCGATGGCTTCGACAGGGTCTATTTCGGGGTGCGCAATATTGAATACGTGACCATATAAAGAGGGTTTTCCGAAAACGGTATATTCGACGCCGGTTTTGTATTTTTCGAGGATATATTTTATGCCTTTAAACCAGATAAGTTCTATGACCCCTGTTCCGTCGGTAAATTTACCGGTAAGTCGCCGGCTTTTTCCTTCTCCTTGAGTTTCGAATATAGTGATTCTTCCCCGTAATTGTATATACGGCATATTTCCGTCGATTTCCCGAATTTTGTACGTACGGCTGCGGTCGATGTATTTATAAGGAAAATACCCGAGTAGGTCGCCGCAAGAATAAATACCCAGTTCTTTATTGAGTAAGGCCGCTTTTTGCGGACCTACTCCGGGTAAAAATTTTATATCGCGGGAATCGAGGTCAAACATTATGCGATAATAATTCGGCAAAGAGCAGGTCTTGCGGTGTTGTTATTTTTATGTTTTCCGTATTGCCTTCTACGGTATTTATTCGGTTTCCCATTGCCTCAACTACCGATGCGTCGTCGGTAAAGTTTTCGCTAAAAGGCTGTTCATATGCTTGCTTCAGAAGTTTGCTCCCGAATACCTGGGGAGTTTGTACAATGCAATATTGCGAACGCGGAACGGCTTGACTACTGCCGTCGGGGGATATTTTTCGAAGTGAATCGGTAATTTTAATGACGGGAATAGCGGCTTCGTTTTTACTTGCGGCAAGAAAAGTAGTAGTGATTACTTTCTCCGAAACAAAAGGACGAACACCGTCGTGAACGGCTACCAAACCTGTTTCGGTCACCAGTTGCAGCGCATTTTTTACAGAATGAAATCGGGTTTCTCCTCCGTCTGCAATCCGATGAGATATATCGAAATGGTAGTGTTTACATAGATCTTTCCAATATTCCTGATGTGAAACCGGAAGCACTAGAATGATTTCGATTTTGGGATCGTAACGATAAAATATTCTGATAGTATGCATCAGCACGGGGTATTTCCCTATAATACGGAATTGTTTAGGAATATCACCTCCGACCCTAAGTCCTTTTCCACCGGCTACGATAATAACGTAATTTTTCATTCTGTCGCTTACTTGTTATCGGAAAGCAAACATAATAAAAATAGCTGAATTGATAAAATGGTTGGTTAAAAACAAAGGAAAGGATGATTAAAAAAAGAAACGATAAACCTGTCTTCTCAGATAGGTTTATCGTATTATCACACATGGTCATCACATCGTTATGAAACTAAGTGTTTCGGAGTATTTAGAGAGAATTCTCCCGATTAAATAAGAAAGTTTTGGTAGAGAGCAGAAGGTGTATCGGGAGTTTGCTTTTTATTATCGGTGGAGTCTTTTTTTTGTTCGGTAGGACACGGTTTAACGGGGTCCTGCACGAAAGCGAACAGGCTTGATCCGGCATCTTTCTTAGGTCCTTCCGGAGTTTGTTTTTTATTATCGGTAGAGTCTTTTTTCTGTTCGGTAGGACACGGTTTTACAGGATCCTGCACGAAAGCGAACAGGCTTGATCCGGCATCTTTCTTAGGTTCTTCCGGAGTTTGTTTTTTATTATCGGTAGAATCTTTTTTCTGTTCGGTAGGACACGGTTTTACAGGATCCTGCACGAAAGCGAACAGGCTTGATCCGGCATCTTTCTTAGGTTCTTCCGGAGTTTGTTTTTTATTATCGGTAGA
>NZ_JANDHW010000016.1 GCF_024330105.1 Coprobacter tertius | reverse complement strand
CATATCTTGTTAATTAGCTGGTATTCTATATATAAACAAATGAATATGGATTAGTAAAAAAATTAGAAAGGCAGATCATCATTCGACTGATCGGAGCCGGAAGGCATAAAATCTACCGGAGATGTCGGAATCGAAACATCAGGCATCGGAGGCATATCTCCCACTTTATCGATTTTCCAAGCACTGATATTTGTGTACCAACGTCCGTTATATTCTCGACTTTCTATATCTATAGATACTACCACATCATCACCGACACTTACCGGAAATTGATCGACCCGATCGCCGAAAAGCTGAAAACAAACTTTGCGGGGATATTGGTCATTGGTTTCGAGTACATATTCCTGTTTTTTCCATTCACGTCCGCTCGATTGACTTACACCACTCTGTAAGGGTAATACTTGAAAAATCTTTCCTCTTATTTCCATTATTTGAATTTTAAATTATTGTCGAACGACAAAGATAATGAAAATTGACCGCAATCAATATTCGAAGAAAAGATTTCTAAAAAACAGGAAACAATCGGACCACATTCGTGTTCTCTTTTAATTAAATATAAAAATTAATCACATTTATAGATAAACACTATACTGAAAACGAACTATATTTGCAAATTGAAGATGTTGCAAAACAATTAAAAGGATTAAATGGAAAACAGTAAATTACTATTAAAGAAAATAACAGAAGGAATACAGGAAAAAAAAGGTAAAAATATAGTCGTAGCAGATTTAAGTCGTATAGAATCGGCATCAGCTCAATACTTTATTATATGTGAAGGCGGTTCAACCATGCAAGTGACAGCCATAGCCGACAGCGTACGGGAATATGTACGGGAAAACACCGGAATAAAACCGTTTGCGTACGATGGTTACCAAAACTCACAATGGATCGTTTTGGATTACGGAAACATATATGTACACGTATTTTTGCCTGAACATCGAGAATATTATAAACTGGAACAATTATGGAACGATGCCAAATTGTCAGTAATTCCTAATGCGGAATGATTTTTGCATATATTAAAAAAAGACAAATAACAAAATATGGACAATAATTCTAATCCTATTTCCCCTCAAGGCCCTAAAAAACCAAAATTTATGAAATTCAGCCTTTATTGGATGTACTCGTTGATAGCGTTACTGCTTATCGGCTTGTATTATATGAATGACGGCTCGGTTTCTAAAGAGGTTAACTGGACTGAATTTGAGAAAATTGCCAAAGAAGGGGGTATCACTCAAATGACGGTTTACACCAATAAAGATAATGTAGAAGCCATAATTACCGATAGTATCGCACAAAAAATATTTAAGACAAGTTCTGATAAGATCGGCAAGAATCCTAAAATCTATACCAACATAGCTTCTCCCGAAGTTCTGGACAAAGCCATTGAAAAATGGAAACAAGAAAATGGGTTTCATGCTGAAGTAAAATACGAAAAAGGCAGCGATTTCGGAGATATGTTATGGTCTTTCGGTCCGATATTGTTGCTAATCGCATTTTGGTTTATCATCATGCGGCGTATGTCTAACCAAGGCAGCGGAGGCGGAGTTTTTAACGTAGGCAAAGCCAAAGCCCAATTATTCGATAAAGAAGGACCGGTACAAGTATCTTTCAAAGATGTAGCCGGGTTATCTGAGGCCAAACAAGAAGTGGAAGAAATCGTTTCTTTCTTGAAAAACCCCAATAAATATACTGAACTGGGAGGAAAAATACCTAAAGGAGCCTTACTAGTAGGCCCTCCGGGAACCGGTAAGACATTGCTGGCCAAAGCTGTTGCAGGCGAAGCAAATGTTCCGTTCTTTTCATTATCAGGATCAGACTTCGTAGAAATGTTCGTGGGTGTAGGAGCATCCCGAGTACGCGATTTATTCCGACAGGCAAAAGAGAAAGCTCCTTGTATCGTATTTATCGACGAAATAGATGCCGTAGGACGTGCTCGTGGTAAAAATCCCAATATGGGTTCTAATGATGAACGGGAAAATACACTGAATCAACTTTTGACAGAAATGGACGGGTTCGGCTCGAACAGCGGTGTTATCATACTCGCCGCTACCAATCGTGCGGATATCCTCGATAAGGCATTATTACGTGCCGGGCGGTTCGACCGTCAGATCTATGTAGAACTGCCTGACCTGAACGATCGTAAGGCGATCTTCAGAGTACATTTACGCAATGTAAAGATCGACGACTCGGTAGATATCGATTTACTTGCCCGCCAAACTCCGGGCTTTTCAGGTGCCGATATTGCAAACGTATGCAACGAAGCTGCACTGATCGCCGCTCGTAAAGGCAAAAATTATGTACAAAAACAAGATTTCATGGATGCAGTCGACCGTATCGTCGGAGGGCTTGAAAAACGGACTAAAATTACCACAGCCGATGAAAAACGGTCAATCGCCATTCACGAAGCCGGTCACGCCTCTTTAAGTTGGTTTCTTCAATATGCCAATCCGTTGGTGAAAATTACTATTGTACCTCGAGGTAAAGCTCTGGGAGCTGCCTGGTACTTGCCTGAAGAAAGGCAAATTACCACACGAGAACAATTACTCGACGAGATGTGTGCCACCTTGGGCGGACGCGCTGCAGAAGAATTATTCTTAGGAAGGATTTCTACCGGAGCAGCCAACGATTTGGAACGTGTCACCAAACAAGCATACGCAATGGTCGTATATTTTGGAATGAGCGATAAATTACCGAATCTAAGTTACTACGATTCTACCGGTCAAGACTATGGTTTTACCAAACCTTATAGTGAAGATACCGCTAAACTTATCGACGATGAAGTAGGTCGCATTATTGCAGAGCAATACGACCGGGCTAAAAGAATACTGACCGAAAAATCGGAAGGACATGCCGAACTCACTTCAGTTCTTATCGAAAAAGAGGTAATTTTTACTGAAGATGTAGAACGTATTTTCGGAAAACGACAATGGGCCTCTCGGTCGGAAGAAATTCTACAAGACGATAACGAAAAGGAGGGGAAAAACGAAGAAAATAGTTCAAAAACGGAAACAGCTATTACTTCAGAGACTCAATCGGAAACAAATCTTGAAAATTCTGAAAATACAGTAGAGACAAACGAAACAAAATAAACCGATATTTTATAAAAACGTGATATACTGATTAAAGTTAAAGTATATCACGTTTTTCATATCTACTTTCGACACCTGAAACATTATAGTCGTAAAAAATAAAATTTTAATATCTTTGTACCCACGATCGACTTTAGTTATATATAACACATAAAAAACTACTGCCTTGAGAAATTTTATCGTCCGAGCCGTTACTGGAATTTTATTTGTAATTATCTTATTAGGAGCTATATTATATAAGCCATTGAGTTTTGCAGTACTTTTTGCTGTAATTACCGGTTTTACCCTCATCGAATTCTACCGGCTTGTAAAAGAAAAGGAAGAAACTACGGTAAACTATATCACCGATCTGGCCGGAGGTATTTATCTTTTTATCGCTGTATTTATAGCTGCATCGGGATCAGATATTTCTCACGGACGACTTTTTTCACCTTATCTATTATATCTTTTATATACTTTTATTGCACAGCTATATGCAAAACGCCCCGATCCTATTCGTAACTGGGCCAACACTTTATTGGGACAAATCTACATTGCACTTCCCTTTTCACTACTCAGCCTTATCGCTTTTAAACACGGAGATTATAACGCATGGGGGCTGGCCTCATTTTTTATTTTCATATGGCTGAACGACACAGGTGCTTATCTGATCGGATGCACTTTTGGAAAACACCGTTTGTTTGAACGTATTTCTCCTAAAAAATCATGGGAAGGATTTTTCGGAGGAATGGGATTCTGTCTATTGAGTGCATATGTACTTTCTTTATTTTTTACCTTTCTCTCTCCTCTTCAATGGTTAGGTTTCGGACTTACCGTTTGTATCTCCGCAACATTCGGAGATTTATGCGAATCTTTACTTAAAAGGACTATACATGTAAAAGACTCGGGAAATGTCCTTCCAGGACACGGAGGAATGCTCGACCGATTCGATAGTGTATTGCTCGCATCACCTGCTGCTGTAATTTATCTAATATTCATCGCTTAAACTTTCATCATCCCAACAAAAAGCTTCTTCAAAAAAGAAAGCTCGCAATATATACAAAAGCGCGAAAACCTTTTAAAGGCCTTCGCGCAATCAATAGATCCATCAATCATTTATTAATTTTCGGTAACGCACCCGCCTCGGCTCAACGTCACCCATACGTTTACGTTTATTTTCTTCATATTCAGAGTAATCTCCTTCAAAATAAAATACCTCGGAATCTCCCTCAAAAGCAAGAATATGTGTACATATACGATCGAGGAACCATCTGTCATGGGATACCACAACAGCACAACCGGCAAAATTTTCAAGCCCCTCTTCCAAAGCCCGCAAAGTATTTACATCGATATCGTTGGTCGGCTCATCGAGCAAAAGAACATTTCCTTCTTCCTTTAAGGCCATTGCCAGATGCAACCTGTTACGTTCTCCTCCGGAAAGCACGCCACAAAGTTTTTCCTGATCGGCACCCGTAAAATTAAATCGAGAAAGATAAGCCCGGGCATTAATATCTTTTCCCCCCATACGTATCAGCTCCTGACCACCAGAAACCACCTGATAAACACTTTTTTGAGGATCTATATCTTTATGAGTTTGATCTACATATGCTATTTTTACTGTCTCGCCTACATCAAACTCACCTTTATCCACTTTTTCCTGCCCCATTATCAATCTGAACAATGTTGTCTTTCCTGCCCCGTTCGGGCCGATTACCCCTACAATACCATTAGGAGGCAACATAAAATTTAAATTATCAAATAATAGCTTATCCCCATAAGCCTTGGCAACTCCCTTAGCTTCAATCACCTTATTCCCTAATCTGGGACCATTAGGGATAAATATTTCTAATTTTTCTTCCCGTTCTTTCTGATCCTGATTCAATAACTTATCATAAGAATTTAATCGAGCTTTTCCTTTTGCCTGACGGGCTTTAGGAGCCATTCTCACCCATTCAAGTTCTCGTTCGAGGGTCTTACGTCGTTTACTAGCCTGTTTTTCCTCCATCTCCATACGCTTGGTCTTCTGTTCGAGCCATGACGTATAATTTCCCTGCCAAGGAATACCCTCTCCTCTGTCGAGTTCAAGAATCCAACCAGCTACATGATCGAGAAAATACCGATCGTGAGTAATTGCGATTACTGTACCGGGATATTGTTGTAAATGCTGTTCGAGCCAGTCGATAGACTCAGCATCGAGATGATTGGTAGGTTCATCAAGCAATAAAACATCGGGTTGTTGCAACAACAAACGGCATAAAGCAACCCGACGACGCTCTCCCCCCGAAAGTGATTTTACAAGCTGATCTTCAGGTGGACACCGCAATGCATCCATGGCACGTTCCAGCTTATTGTCGAGATTCCAAGCATCCGAAGCATCGATTTTATCCTGAAGTTCAGCCTGACGATTCATCAATGCTTCCATTTTATCAGGATCTTCCAATACTTCTGGATCACCAAATTTCATATTTACCTCCTCATACTCAGTCAAAATATCGAGTATAGGTTGTACTCCTTCCTGCACGATCTCTTTTACAGTTTTCTCCGGATCGAGCTTAGGTTCTTGTTCGAGATATCCCACCGAATATCCGGGAGAAAAAACGACCTCTCCCTGATACGATTTTTCGATGCCGGCAATTATTTTTAACAACGTAGATTTACCTGATCCGTTAAGACCGATAATACCGATCTTAGCTCCGTAAAAAAACGAGAGATAAATATTTTTCAATACTTGTTTATGGGGAGGAAAAGTTTTACTTACCCCTACCATAGAAAAAATAATTTTCTTATCGTCTGCCATATATTTTTCAACTATTTTGTCATTTTGTACAAATATAACAAAAGCTATCCGAATAAAAAAAAGACTCCCCTTATCCCTTCACAAATAATTAAGAATAGTCAGAAAATAAAAATCTCCGGAGTTTTAGACTCCGGAGATTCCACAAATAAAATCATTTCGAGAACGCTCAATCATGACCATTCGTTTTCACAATCTTATTATACAAGCCCATGATCAAAAAGGGAGCTGCCCATTGTCCGACAAACAGAGCGGAACGTCCCCTCTTAAAACATTTCAGAGTCAACGAAGCGGCCATTGCCAATAAAGCAGCCGTAAGATAGCAACCGGAAGGAACCTTCGAGGTTTGTTTCTCGATGGCGGTAGTCAGTTTTCCTTCATCTGGAGTGTTCAGTGCCATAATAAAATAGTTTTTAATTAATAGAAGTTTTCTATTAAAACATAGAATAACACGTTATGGATTAATCCTTTATACACATTTATAAATTATAAAAACACTTCGACATATCTTTATATACCATTACAATAATCGGTATAAATTACACTTCAAAAGACAAAAAACTCGTTATCTTTCCGATAACGAGTTTTTTTAATAATGAAGTATTTTATATCTAAAAAGACAAATTACTCTTCTTCAATCTTCAGGATCAAAGCTCCTTTTGTCAGATGTTCCCCTTCTTGTACAGGAATTTCAGAAACAACACCCGAAACAGGAGCCAATATGCGATTTTGCATTTTCATCGCTTCGTGTACCAACAACAAATCTCCCGCATTTATCTTGTCACCGACTTTTACAGCTAATGAAACAACTGTACCGGGAAGTGTCGAACGCACTTCTCCTGCCACCGGTTTCTTCCATATCGGACGATCGATAAACTTCTGGGTTAATGTAGTCTTATATTTACGGGCCGTAACAGCAAAGTCGACCAGCTTTTTCTTATCTTGTTCCATCTTTTTCTTGTTTAATAAACTTAAAAAAACAGATCAGAACGGTGGAATCCCGTGCTTTTTAGTCGGTCTCGATTCTTCTTTATTCTTAGCCACTTCGAGAGCATGTTTCAAAATAGCTCTGGTTTCCCGCGGTTCTATAACAGCATCGATATATCCTTTTGCTGCAGCCACATAAGGATTAGCGAATTTTTCGATATATTCTTTCACCTTGGCTTGTCTCATAGCATCCTGATCTTCAGCTTCCATAATTTCCTTGCGGAATATGATATTAGCCGCACCTTCAGGCCCCATAACGGCAATTTCGGCACTTGGCCACGCAAAAACAAAGTCAGCTCCCAAATGACGTGAGTTCATTGCGATATAACCTCCGCCGTAAGCCTTACGCAAAATAATAGTAATTTTAGGCACGGTAGCTTCAGAATACGCATATAATACTTTAGCTCCGTGGCGTATCACCCCGGCATGTTCCTGATCTACACCCGGTAAATACCCAGGCATATCTTCGAAAGTTACGATAGGAATATTAAACGAGTCGCAATAACGGATAAAGCGAGCTGCTTTATCAGAACTATCACAATCGAGTACTCCAGCCATTACCATCGGCTGATTAGCGACAAAACCGATTGTCTCACCATGAATACGCCCGAAACCGATTACAATATTGGCAGCCCAAAGTTCCTGAATTTCAAAGAAATCAGAATCATCCACCACCGAACGGATAATATCGCGAACATCATAAGGCTGTTTCGGATCGGAAGGGATAATATCATTTACCGTCTTTTCGAACATCGGTTCTTTCGGTTCAAAAGTACGAGCGCGTTCCCGGTTGTTCCAGGGAATAAAAGTTACCAATTTTTTTATCTGTTCGAAGCATTCCTGCTCACTTTGAGCATAGAAATGGGCATTACCCGTAATTTCAGCATGCACACGAGCACCACCAAGATCTTCCATAGATATTTCTTCTCCCAATACTGTTTTTATTACATTCGGGCCAGTAATAAACATCTTTGAAATATTTTCAACTACAAATACAAAATCGGTCAATGCCGGGGAATACACTGCCCCACCCGCACAAGGACCGAGGATTACCGAGATTTGCGGAATTACACCCGACGCGATCGTATTTCGATAAAATATTTCTCCATAACCGGCCAATGCACCTACCCCTTCTTGTATACGAGCACCGCCAGAATCATTAATACCGATAATGGGCACTTTCATTTTCAGGGCATGGTCCATAATCTTAGTGATCTTACGGGCATGCATCAATCCCAGCGAACCGCCGGCTACTGTAAAGTCCTGAGCATAAATACACACTGGAGCACCGAAGATAGTTCCGGTACCGGTAATAACACCGTCTCCGGGAAGTACTTTCTTTTCCATCCCGAACCCGCGGGCTTCATGTTCTACAAATAAATCATATTCCTGAAATGAATTTTCGTCCAACAGTGCAAGGATACGATTACGGGCAGTAAGCTTACCCATAGCCTCTTGCTTCTCAATAGCAGCCTCTCCGCCACCCATCTGTACCAGCGCTTTTTTCTCGCGCAGTTCCAAGATGTCTTTCTGTAATGAAGTCATAATAGCTTGTATTGTTGTATGTTAATTAAAAAAGTTCGATATCTGTCATTTTACCGTTTTCACCCTATAATCACAACGAGCTTTCCCTTTGATAATAGCATTTAATTTCGATTTAATAAGCTGTTTACGAATAGGAGAAATATGATCGATAAACATTTTTCCTTCGAGATGATCATACTCGTGTTGTATTACACGAGCTACATACCCTTCAAAAACTTCGGTTCGTTCGTTAAAATTTTCATCGAGAAACGTAATTTTTATTTTTTCCTGCCGAGGAACCGACTCATGTATACCCGGCAAACTCAGGCAACCTTCTTCGCGGCGCACGGTCTCACCCTCTCTTTCGAGAATACGCGCATTAATCATCGCAATACGATAATCTTTATATTCGGGATAAGTATCTGAAAGCACATCCAAATCGATAACTAACAAACGAATATCGAGACCGATCTGCGGTGCGGCCAGCCCGATTCCATCAGATTGGTACATCGTCTCGAACATATTTTTTATCAATTCTGACAAACCCGGATAATCGGGAGTAATATCCCGCGAAATTTTTCTTAAAACAGGTTGTCCATAAAGATAAACAGGTAATATCATAACGAATTTTTATATTTTCTACTTTCCAAATAATCTTGTAATATAATCGTAGCACTTATCTCATCAACCAACTCCTTATTTTGTCTGTCTTTTTTCTTCAATCCGCCCGATAACATCGCTTGGTGTGCCAAAGCTGAAGTAAAACGCTCATCGAAATATTCGATCTTCATTTGCGGAAAACACTTCTTAAAACGGGCTACAAAAGATTCGACAAAACGCATGTTCTCAGAAGGTGTATTATTCATCTGTTTGGGTAAACCGATGATGACCTTTTCTACCGGTTCTTTACCGAAATAGTCTGTAAGGAAATCAATCAAATCCGACGTAGCCACCGTAGTTAATCCGCTGGCGATAATTTTCATGGAGTCGGTCACTGCGATTCCGGTACGTTTTCGACCGAAGTCTATCGATAAAATTCTTGCCATAATCTGGACAAAGATAACGAAAATACGATATATTTACCCTTTATACATCCTTTTTTATCATAATCTCCTCTTACAGAGCTTTTAAATTGATGCTTACTGATAAATTGGGATCATATCGTTAAATAATACTAAAAATAAAAATTTCATGCTTCATAATTATGTTTTATAACATAAACATTATATATTTGCACTGTGTTTTTCATGGTATTAGATTTAAGGTTAATGAAGATTGGTTGTCGAGATGACAACCTTTTCTTTTTTATAAACGATACGATCGGTTTATTTATCTTCTACCTTCTGAAGCAAAAAACGCACCCATTTAATTAAAAGTATTCTTGTCGGTAGTTCTATTATAGTTCTGTAACAACAACCTGCGAGCTGTTTCAATTTGCAGATATTACATTCAAAAAAATCAGATTACCTAATAAATATTGGGAATGGGTAAAACTACCCGATTCTGAATTAATTCAGGCAGAAGTCGTATGTGAAATAAATTTCAAAACAAACAACAAATCAAAAGTAAAACTACCGGTAAATCTTTATCTTTCGCCCGATAAACCGGTAATTGATATTTTAAAAATACAGCAATCCTCTTCCGGAAGTTATGCGGTAGAATTTAAAATTAAAGAAACTCTTTATTCGGCACCTCATGAAGGTAAATATACCGTAACAGCTTTTACCGGAGGCGAAAAGACCAGAGAAGTGCAAACTTGGGGATATTATTATGGTGATAATTTATTTTTTACCTCTCCCAATGACGGATTTAATATTACCGCTTCGAATCATTTCGGGACTGTGATAAGTGACCTGATATCTCCGCAAACCTTTCCCAAGAAAAAGTTGAAAAAACAAAATCACTCTATATCGGTATTTCCTAAGCAAGCAAAAAATAAATTATTCATAAAAGACAATAGTAAAAAATATACCGCTTCCGTTTCAATAATCGATACAAACGGAAAACTGATAAAAAAACATGCCGTCGCTATTGATAAAAAAAGGACATCGATACTTCTTATCTTCCTAAAGGAAATTATATTTTACAAATTCAAAAATCGACAGGTGAAACGTTTTCTTTTCCTTTCCAGAAATACTAAAGCAAATTTAGTAAATAACACTTTATTTATAAAGACGCTCTTAGAATATAGAAAACTCAATC
This sequence comes from Coprobacter tertius, assembly GCF_024330105.1. NCBI lineage: Bacteria > Pseudomonadati > Bacteroidota > Bacteroidia > Bacteroidales > Barnesiellaceae > Coprobacter > Coprobacter tertius. The sequence continues at coordinate 42,021 of NZ_JANDHW010000016.1, read as the reverse complement.
CGAACAAAAAAATATTTGTAATATTTAAACAATAAAAAGCAGACGGAATCTGTTATCGGTACCGTCTGCCTAATTATCAAACATTTATTTTTTTCTGTGTCGTTTCTTCACCCATATCACAAATCCGGTAATTGGCAGTGACGCTCCTACAAAACTTACAAAGCACATGAGTATTTTCCCCGGAATACCCCCAATACGACCGTTATGAATGTCGAGTGTCATACGACGAAACCGATCGGCAGCCGAAACTTCGGTATATTTCCCGGCATACGGTCCTGTTCCTTGCAAAGGTTGTAGGGTATAACGATCGAAAAACAAATTATCGGTACGATAATATGACCCTCTTTCATGTACGACACTAACCCGATATATACCAACCGGAGTAGAGGGAAGAGCAAAATAAAAATTTACAGAAGAAGGATCCTTTTTCTTGACAATATAATAAAGAGAATCGAGGTTGTTTTCTGTCGCTTCCTTCATCTGTAACATATCCGATTGGGGCAAACGATATTCTTGTAACGGTTTACCTCCTGATGAAACGAAATAAACAGCCCTGCTAAACCAACTCAAACCGAAAATCAGCCCGGTAAAACATAAAACAACAAGTGGTAACAAGGCATAAAATCCCACAACGTTATGCAGATCGAAATTAAGCCGAAACCCTTTGAAAGGAGGCTTCATTGTAAACCGAGACACAACTGTTTTCCGTGTCCATTTGCAAGGCCACCATAATACAAGACCTGTAAGTAGCGTTACAAAAAATATCAGTACACAATAATTTACTACCGGTCTCCCGATATTCCAAGGTAACCAAAATCTGCGATGACCATCGAGCAAGAAACGAAAAAAATCGAAATCATCAGTCTGCCGTACAACCTTTTTTATGACTGTTCCTTCATAAGGATCGATGAAAACGGTTTTCATCGACCTATCGGAACAAAAATAATCAACCGATACTGCATCGTAATCTTCACCGTAAGTAATTGCTGTAGGACTATCATTTCCCACCGCATTATTGGCTACAGGAATAATGCGAGAGGGCGCCAATACGGAAACTTTCCGAGGTACGACAAATCGCCAGGGTTCGAGAGTGGCAGTAATCTCGTCTTTGAAGACATATAACGCCCCCGTGAAACAGACGATAAAAACCACAATCCCCGATAACAACCCCAGCCACAAGTGCAGTTTTGTACAAATGTTACGAAAAGTCAACCGCATTTTCCTCTAATCAGTTCAAACGGAAGAATCCTGCTACAAAGGTTGTGGCAATTTTTGCCCCTCTTTCTGCTTTAGCCGTCGAAGGATCTACACGGTAAATATAAGTACCCTCGCTCGTCGTAACCGGACAATAAACATAGCCACCGTCTACCAAAACGCTAAAACGACGTCCCCCATTTCCATTATGGACAGGTATACCCTCGACATCGGTTACTGTTTTATTATTGAGATCGATAATACAACATTTCAAATCCCTGTCGAGCCAACGGTCGGCAGCCGTTTGCGGATTTACAGTACTTACCTCTGCAAACACGATTCCGTTACCTACATATTTAATATGTGCCGGTTTAAGACCGTTTGTCGCAGCTTCGAAATCGAAATGATAACCATCGAACATGGTCTCACCTTTGGGAATACGTATAAAACCGGCATGTGTAGTACCACTCTGTGAAAAACCGTTAGCGATAGCAGAATTACCCATCACATACATATCTCCCGACTCCACCTTAAAAATACCGTTAAAAGCATTCCATGATCCGGCAGGGCCGATGCGCCGGTCTTTCATCAATGTCTTGAATGTCATTTCAGGATAGGAATAAACCGCGACAAAAGCTGTATCCATATAAGCTGTTTCGTAAGTAACAGGACTCATAGGAAAATAAGTAACATATATATTCCCATCGCTGTAGCACATTCCCGAAATGGATGGCCACTCATTCTGATCCATCGGAAAAACAGGAGTCGTATTTACGGTTTTGGTTATCGCAACCGAATTATTATCTACTGTATAGAACGTGAGTTTATCACCGCTCTGCTTATTTCCAGGTACTTCGATACCTACCATCTGGTTTCCATCGACAGAAGTAAAAGCATTCAAAGTATTATTAAATACAAAATCACCCTTTTCATGAAGGAAGCCATCAGGTCCTCTGACAATTCCTATAACATTGGTAACACCTAAACCACCGATACTATAAATAGTCTGGCCCCCCTGTTCATAATCACGATAACCATTTTGTTCGAGACCGTTATTATTAGCAGCACTTATCGTTCCTTTCATCAAATCATCGGTCGTTACCACATAATAAGCGGTATTGCCATTAGAGGTTATACCCAGACTGAGAACATAAGGAGCATTTGCAATTTCTTTTCCACCCGATCCTTCTTTATCCTCACAAGAAACCAAACTTACAGCCAAATAACCAGCCATAATAATCGAAAATAACTTGTTCATATTATTTATATTTACTTATTAAAAAAATATCTGAGTTTTACATTAAAAGCACGTCCCGGTTTTTGCAGACGAAAATTGTCATAAAGTTTGCGGTCGTTCAAATTAGTACATTCTACAACAACACTGTAACGACCTCCTGCCAGACTATAACCGGCCGAAATATCATGCGAAAACTGTTCGGGAATAATATTTTTTGAAGATTTCGATCCCAATCCCGGAAAAGAAAGGAAATACTCATGAACATAATTCAGCCGATAATCAATTGTCAAAGCCGTATTTTTCCAACCAATATTTCGAAACAGAAAACCAATGTTCCCATTAGCAAACAAATAAGGGATATTCGGTAAACGCTGTTTGTAAGTAACATTTTCCGTTATTCCGCCAACATAACTATTATCTATTTCCTCATATTTTTTATTATCGATAATATCTTGATATGATATACTTCCTCCGATATAAAACAACTCTTTAAATGAATAACGCAAGGTACCTTCTACCCCACGCGTAAGCACTTTACCCAAATTATCATATCCGGTCGTAGGATTACTCGTCAGACTCACCGCTTTAAGAATAAAATCTTTGGTATTTCGAAAAATAAAATTTGTTTCGGCAAAAATAGTATGTACATTGAAAATCTTATTGAATTCCAAACCTATATTAAGATTCCGGCTATTCTCCGGTTTCAAGTCGGGATTACGCTGTTGTATCAAACCGTCCCCGAACATTTCTACCGCTTCCGGAAGCCTATAAGCCTGTTCATATGATAGTTTAGCCTGTAAAGAATTTAAAATATAATAAGTTACCGCTGCTCCATAACCAAAATTTGTTTTCCTATCCTGAGCCTGTATCCATCGAGCATTTTCGGTATATTCATCTACTCTTTTATAAGCCGAACTGTAAAGACGATACATTTTCCCAAATATATTCGCGTTCCATCGTTCATATCTGATTTGCCAACCCAGGCCTGTAATATTTTTAGTAAGCCGCTGAGGAATATTATTCATCGGATCATCCTGATGGACTTTATCGTTAGAACGCCGTCCCATCGATGTAATAATATAGTTTAACATCAAAGACTGGTGACTGTTGATAATATAATTCAAATTACCGTTTCCCTGCCATTCCCGATTCTTAATTTTTACATCAGTATAATACCTTTCACCTGCTGTTGTAGAAGGAATTGATTCTCCCAACCAGTTATAACGTCTTTTTAAAGTATCAGTATTATAAGCGTCGACAACATTATACGTCCCATATATAGAAAGTGAAAGACCATCGACGAACAAGTCGTCTTTTTTATACCTGACAGATGGAATTATCGAAGAACTCTTTGCTTTTACTCCCCCATAAACAGCGTCCATAGTAGCCCCCGTCTGTACATCGTTATCATTTTTAGAATATATTATACCTGCCAACAAATAATCGGCATATGATTTACCGGTCACTCCTGTTTCGAATCGCATACCAACCGACCAATAGGCATCATGAAAACGCCGCACCCAACGTTCCTCCATTTTTTTATTTGTATTCAAGTCTACTATCGGAACATATACCTCATAGTCATTATCAGAATAATTATAAAAAACATTAGCATGTACTGTAAATCCGTTATTAGCAGTATATGCACCATTCACAGCTGCCCGATGCGTATTGAATGAACCAAAAGAATAGGTTGCGTCTATATAATTAGCGTCTTTACGTGAAATAATGTTTACGGCACCTCCTAAGGCATCACTACCCAAATTTACAGGTAATACTCCTTTATACACCTCTACACGATCAGCCATATTAGCTGAAAAATTGGCTAAATTAAACGAAGATCCGAAGTTATCCATTGGAATTCCGTCAAGAAAAAATTTTACTTGATTCCCGGAAAAACCGTTCAGACTGAAGTTATAATTCGACCCCATTCCTCCGTCTTCTCTGATTCGTACACTCGATACCGTATTCAATAGTTTATTAAGAGGAATCGCAGCGCTATAATCTTTTTTCAGATCGAGTACAGAAACAGCATATGCCTGTTCCTGTTGGCGGCGTGCCTCCGATTTACCAAGTACGGTTACTTCACTCAAAGAATGATCGGAACTTTCCACCTCAAGATCTCCCACCTGATTTTCTTTTCCGGCAACCACATTTACCGTTACTTTTTTCAATTTTATCCCTATTCCAGAGATAATTATGATATGTTCTCCTTCGGGGACGCCCGAAATATAAAATACACCGTTCTCATCGGCATCGTCTCCGATAGAAAAACCTTCAATTCTCACAACCGCAGGATATACAGCTATTTTATCTTTATTGACAATACGCCCCGTTATAACCCCATAACGTACAGAAACAAAATCGGTTGCATGCGAAGAAAATACCGAAGCAAGAATAAAGATTGAAAATATTGTTAGATTTCTGAATATATATTTCATTCATAATGCCTTTTAAAACCGCACACAAAAATAGAGAGGCATAAATTCCTATACAATAACCATATTTAGGTATTTAACATCAGGAAACATATAATTCGGTAAAAATTCGTAATCGAGAAATAATAAAATGTGCTTATAATAAACAAGAAATGAACAAAAATCGTAATCGACTATTTTTCAGTTAAAAAAGTAGTAATAGCCGACTCGACAAACAAAAAAATAGCAAAAAATTCAATTAATAATTTCCAAAAATTTTGTTACCTATAATATTTTTCTTTTAAGACAACGCCAATATCTTTAGTAATTCAGCTCATTTTCATACCGGCAAATTAATTCAATTTCGGAAGAGGCGACAAAGATATCGGCATCCCTTCTCCAAGCCACAATGATGTCGTTCCGCTACGGTCCTCAGCCGTTGCCTGAAATTCATACGACATATTTTCAGGCAATGTAACTACAACATCGTAAGTTTCGGAAACTGCGATAATCATACGATGTACCGATACTGGGTGCACCTCTTTCCCGTCATTAGCGATAACCGTAATTTTACCTCCCGAAAACCTCAGCAAAAATAGGTAGAAAATGCACCGTTTATAATTTTCAATCTGATTTTATCTTCGGCTATAAACGATTTCAAGGGGTCGGTTCTACGACCGTTGGTAAGAAAAAAATTATAATATACACAGCTTACATCCATGGCCTCCACGCACTTCCACTCATTCAATAATTTCGTCTTTAAATACCCCTGTCATATCGTTTCCCAATAATAATCGAGTATCGCATCTATTTCCCGTAAAGTCGTATCATTTTATCACTTATGAATAACAAAAGCACCATAAACGCCTTCTTGTAAGCCGGCATAAGAATGATACCAATAAAGTACCATTCTGTATAATCGGGAACTTAAATATGAGTCATTCAGGGCATTACAGTTGCAGTTGTAAGATAAGGTACACCGTCTTGCTCGACCGAAAACAACAATCCGTGCCAATGGATCGAAGTCATACGATCGAGAAGATTATGTACTCGTATAAGTGCCGTATCGCCTTTGGTAAAATAAAGAACTGGGGCAGGTATACGACCGTTTACCGCAAGCGCTTTGCATATCTTACCCGTATAATTTACCAACATATCTTTTACATAAAATCATATTCTACGACTTTCTGATCCTGAAGGCTCACAGATACGATAGCAACCAAAATATATAACAAAGTCTTATTCATATGTACAGCCGTATAATCTATCCGAAACAGACTCCCCAATTATATCTTAACGGCTATAATACATTACGACCGAAGCCTTTTCGATTGTATTGGCATGTATTTGAAACCCGATAGAAGCAGGAGTAGAATCGGTTTGTAAATCGATATGAGATACACTTAAAGCATATACGGTAATCATATATTCGTGTATACCGTCTCCTTTGGGAGGACACGGACCGCTATAACCGTGAAGACCAAAATCATTCAACCCTTGCGATGCTCCTTCGGGTAAAAGATTTAACTGCGGATTCCCAGCATTTTCGGGTAACCCCGATACCATCGAAGAAATATTGTAAACTATCCAATGCCACCAACCGCTACCCGAGGGAGCATCCCGGTCATACATAGTAACCGCAAAACTACAAGTTTCGGGAGGAGCGTCTTTCCATGACAACATAGGAGATACATTCATACCTGCACATTTATTCCCATCAAATAATTGCCAAACCTGTGCCTGTCCTTTAACATGGGGAGCGATAAGCGTAAAATTCCGTTCGTTTTTCACATCCATAATACCCGTTTTATCTTATTTATACACACATTGAAAACAACCTCAGCCCCATTTAGTTTATCCCTCACAAAAGCTACCTAAGACAAAATACGGGTACGGTCTATAAAATTTTGTTTAATACCGGAAACGAATGGTTCAAAAAACTCTGATAAAAACAGGGTAATATATTGTTTATTTTGTACATTTGCCTCTCAATCGTGAGGCTTTTCAGCCTACGCAAGAAGGTATTAAATAACAAACAAATAAATTTTAAGTATGAAAAAGAATTGGTTATTGATTATCTCGGCCATTGCCATTGCTGTAGGCATGGGTTCCTGTAAAGCCAAAGAAAGCGCATACAAAGCCGCTTACGAAAAAGCTCAGGAAAAAACGGTAGCCGAAACGACTCCTGCTCCCGAACCTGTTGTTACCAAACCGGTAACCAACAACAATGCTGCCGACAATACAGTACGGGTAAGCAGCGAAAAAATTACGACCGTTAATTCGGGGGACGCTTCTAAACTGAAATTGTTCAATGTCGTTGTAGGTAGTTTCACAATACAGACTAATGCAAACGGACTTACTCAACAGCTTGTAGCCGATGGATATAATGCTTTTGTAGTACGTAATGCTCAAGGCATGTATCGTGTAATCGTGGGCAGTTTCGATGACAGACCTTCGGCGACCAATCTACGGGAAAGCGTAAAGGCTCGATATAACAAATTCGACGACGCCTGGTTACTCATTAACGAATAATTTTCTTATATCGGTAATATAAAAAAGTCTGCTCTTTTTTCAGGAGACAGACTTTTTTATTCATTAATTTTATCGAAATACACATTATTATATAGGGAAAAAGGATTTTAAAAGATTTCACATTTTTTTTCGTGTAATTGTTTGTTTTTATTCTATCAATACATACATTTGTACGCATAAAGCAAATAAAATGAGAACAATTTTAGTAAATACTTATTGGTGGCGCTACTTACAACTTACAAAGTCGTGAGAAGCAGCCTATATGTATATAACTAAAAACAGTATAATGAAACTGAAAAAGGCCTGTCGAACACGACAGGCCTTTTTTATTGTGATGAAATTAAAAAACAAAAATATGAATAACTATCAAGTAGACAAATCGGGTTTTTACGGAGATTTCGGAGGAGCTTATATCCCCGAAATATTATATGCATGCGTTGAAAACCTGAAAAATAATTATTTGAAAATCATTAAAAGCGAATCGTTCCGAAAGGAATACGATCAACTACTACATGATTATGTAGGTCGCCCTTCCCCCCTTTATCTGGCCGGCCGACTCTCTGAAAAATACGGTTGTCGCATCTACCTCAAACGAGAAGACCTGAACCATACCGGTGCTCACAAGATAAACAATACCATAGGACAGATACTTCTTGCTAAACGGTTAGGTAAAAAACGGATAATCGCCGAAACCGGAGCCGGACAACATGGTGTCGCCACCGCTACAGTTTGTGCCCTTATGAATATGGAATGTATCGTATATATGGGGAAAACCGACGTAGAACGCCAACACATCAACGTACAGAAAATGCAGATGCTCGGTGCGACGGTACGTCCGGTTACTTCAGGAAATATGACACTGAAAGATGCTACTAATGAAGCGATTCGCGACTGGTGCTGTCACCCTTCAGACACTTATTACATTATAGGATCTACCGTAGGGCCACACCCTTATCCCGATATGGTTGCGAGATTACAATCGGTCATCAGCCAAGAAATAAAAAAACAACTTATCGAGAAAGAAGGCCGGGATTACCCCGATTACCTTATCGCTTGCGTAGGAGGTGGTAGCAACGCTGCCGGAACAATTTATCATTATCTCGATAATGATAAAGTTAAAATAGTACTGGCTGAAGCCGGAGGAAAAGGTATCACGACTGGTCTCTCGGCCGCTACCATTCAACTTGGCAAACTGGGAATCATTCATGGAAGCAAAACATTGGTGATGCAAAGCGATGACGGACAAATCGAAGAGCCTTACTCGATATCCGCCGGCCTCGATTATCCCGGAATCGGCCCGTTACATGCAAATCTGGCACAAAAACACCGGGCCACCGTTTTGGCTATCGACGATGACGAAGCACTGGCAGCAGCTCTCGAACTAACCCGAATCGAAGGCATTATTCCCGCTCTTGAATCGGCTCATGCTTTGGGAACACTGCCAAAATTAAAATTCAAGTACGACGATATCGTCGTACTTACCGTATCGGGAAGAGGCGATAAAGATATGGAAACTTATATACAGAAATTACAAACCGATACTGAATAAGAACAATGAAAACATATACTTATACGACAAACAGCAAACAAGTTCTCGGCGATTTGCATACGCCGGTAAGCATTTACCTGAAGGTACGCGATATATACCCGCAATCGGCTCTTATGGAAAGTTCCGATTACCACGCCGGAGAGAACAGCCTCTCATTTATAGCGCTTTGCCCGCTGGCAAGTATTGGTGTAAACAGCGGTATATGTACGACTGTTTACCCCGATAATACTCGTAATGAAGAGAAAATAGATGACAAAAACACGGTAGAAAAAGCGATCGGCCGTTTTATGTCTCGTTTTAAAGTTATGGGAAAAGACAGTTCTGTGTGCGGCCTATACGGTTATACGACCTTCAATGCGGTAAAATATTTCGAACATATTCCGGTAAAAGAAAGTCATGACGAGCGCAACGACGCTCCCGATTTACTTTATATTTTGTACAAATACATCATCGTTTTCAATCATTTTAAAAACGAACTTACTTTGGTAGAAATGCTCGGAGAAAATGAAAACAGCCGGCTGGATTATCTCGAGTCGGTCATCGGAAACCGGAACTTCGCATCCTATGATTTTTCTCTCACCGGGCCTGTACACAGTACGGTGACGGATGAAGAGCATAAGTCGAACGTTCGCAAAGGAATCTCCCACTGTCTTCGGGGCGACGTATTCCAAATTGTCATATCCCGTCGTTTTATTCAGCCCTTTGCGGGAGACGATTTTAAAGTTTACCGCGCTTTGCGTTCTATCAATCCGTCTCCTTATCTCTTCTATTTCGATTTCGGAGGTTACCGTATTTTCGGATCTTCTCCTGAAACCCATTGCAAAATTGAAAACAAAACCGCAACTATCGACCCGATTGCAGGAACAACAAAACGAACGGGAGACGCGCTGAAAGATAAAGACCTTACCGAGGCACTGCTGGCCGACCCGAAAGAAAATGCAGAGCATGTAATGCTGGTCGATTTGGCCCGCAACGATCTCAGCCGCAACTGCCACGATGTAAATGTCGTCTTTTACAAAGAACCCCAATATTACAGTCATGTAATACATCTGGTCTCGAGAGTGAGCGGACAACTCAACGAAGGAAACGATGCCATAAAAACTTTTATCGACACTTTTCCGGCCGGTACTTTATCGGGGGCTCCCAAAGTAAGAGCAATGCAACTGATTTCCGAAATAGAACCACATAACCGAGGTGCATACGGAGGATGTATCGGTTTTATAGGATTTAACGGTGACCTCAACCAAGCAATTACGATTCGTACCTTCGTCAGCCGCAATAACGAACTTTGGTTTCAGGCAGGCGGAGGGATCGTCGCCCACAGTAAAGAAGAATACGAATTACAGGAAGTAAACAACAAACTGGGAGCCTTAAAAAAAGCGATCGATATGGCGGTCTCTCTCAAAAATTAATTCACCATTTTTCTAAACGATTCAACAATGAAAAAAATACTCATATTCGATAATTACGATTCTTTTACATATAACTTATTTCATCTGGTAAAAGAACTTGGAGAAACCGATGTGGAAGTTCACCGCAACGACCGTATCACGTTAGAAGACATAGATCGTTTCGAAAAAATCATTCTTTCACCGGGTCCTGGTATTCCTAATGAAGCAGGATTATTGCTGCCGCTTATCGAACGTTACGCGTCTTCAAAAAGTATATTGGGAGTTTGTCTGGGGCATCAAGCTATCGGCGAAGTCTTCGGAGCCACTCTCGAGAATCTGACTGAAGTATATCATGGGGTACAATCTACGATACATATTTCAAGAGATAATAATCTGTTTGCAGGCTTACCTCGGGAAATTCAGGTAGGTAGATATCATTCATGGGTAGTATCTCGGAATAACTTTCCCGATTGCCTCGAAATAACTGCTGAAAGTGCCGAAGGCCAGATCATGGCTTTACGTCATAAATCATATGATGTTAGAGGAATACAATTTCATCCCGAATCGGTACTTACTCCTCAAGGGAAGGATATTATCAATAACTGGTTGAAATCATGACCTCGACCGTTATTTCTCCATTCATTAAAAAAATATGAAAATGAAAGATATACTCTATAAATTATTCGAACATCAATATTTGGGTCGGGAAGAAGCAAGAATTATATTGCAAAACATTACGCAAGGGAAGTACAACGATGCTCAAATCGCTTCACTGATTACCGTATTCCTGATGAGAAGTATTTCGGTAGAAGAACTTATCGGATTCCGTGACGCTTTACTCGATATGCGTAATCCGGTAGATCTGTCCGAATTCGATCCTATCGATATCGTCGGTACCGGAGGTGACGGTAAAAATACTTTTAATATTTCTACAGCAGCCTGTTTCGTCGTTGCCGGAGCCGGATATACCGTCGTAAAACATGGGAACTACGGAGCTACCTCGGTTAGCGGTGCCAGTAATGTAATGGAACAGCACGGAATAAAATTCACAGCCGATATCGACCGCTTGCGACACAGTATCGGCACCTGTGGCATTGCCTACCTGCATGCGCCTCTGTTCAATCCGGCAATGAAAGCGGTCGCTCCTATCCGTAAAGCATTGGGGGTACGTACATTTTTCAATATGCTCGGCCCATTGGTAAATCCGGCAATCCCTCGTTATCAGCTACTAGGGGTTTACAATCTGCCTTTGCTGCGCCTTTACAGCTATACTTTGCAAGAAAGCGAAACCCGATTTGCAGTAGTGCACAGTCTCGACGGTTACGACGAGATTTCCCTGACAGCCGAATTTAAAGTCGCTACTCCCGATAATGAAAAAATCTATACCCCCGAAAGTCTCGGATTTGAAAAAGCATCGGAAAATGATCTTGAAGGAGGAGATACAGTAGCCGAAGCAGCCGGTATTTTCGATAAAGTATTGAATAATGAGGCTTCGAAAGCCCGTAAAGATTGTGTAATAGCCAACGCAGCGTTTGCAATTCAGGTAATCGATAATCATAAAACGATAGAAGAATGTATCGATATTGCGAGAGAATCGCTCGAAAGTGGAAAAGCCCTGAATACATTCCGTAAGTTCTGTTCGCTCAACAGTTAAAAAATAAAATTCTTATATACAAGAGCTATGAATATTTTAGATACGATTATTTCGGAAAAGAAAAAAGAGATTATCCGCCAACAGGAAGCGTTCGGCACCGAATTACTTCTCGAATCGGAGCAAATTCAACGTAAAACCTTCTCGATGAGTCGATCGATTAGAGAATCGGCATCGGGAATTATTGCAGAATTTAAGCGGCGTTCTCCATCGAAAGGATGGATACACCCACACGCAAATGTGATCGATGTTGTTACCGGATATGAAAAAGCCGGAGCCGCCGCTTCTTCGATCCTTACCGACGAAGTATTTTTCGGTGGTATGCCGGGCGATCTCGTTCAAGCACGCCAACAAGTAAAAATACCCTTATTACGTAAAGATTTTATTATCGACGAGTATCAGATTTATCAAGCTAAAGCTATAGGAGCTGACGCAATATTGCTTATTGCCTCGGCCATCTCCCGAAAAGAATGCAAGCGATTTGCAACTTTGGCTCATCAGTTAGGACTCGAAGTACTACTCGAACTACATGATATCGCCGAACTCGATTACGCAGATTGCGAAGCCGATATGATTGGTGTCAATAATCGTGATCTCACGACATTCGAGACAAAAATTGATCATTCTTTTGAAATGATAAAACATTTACCTTCATCGGCATTATGTATCTCTGAAAGCGGGATATCCGATCCCAATGTAGTTTTTAGCCTTCGACAGGCCGGTTTCGAAGGATTCCTGATGGGAGAAAATTTTATGAAACATGAAGATCCGCAATCGGCTCTTGCAAATTTTATCGGACAACTAACTCAAATGGCAGTATGATATTGAAAGTTTGCGGCATGCAGAGAGGTGAAAATATTCGGGAAGTCGAAAAACTGGGAGTCGACCTGATAGGACTAATTTTTTACGATCGCTCTCCTCGTTTTGTTAAACATTTTCCCGAATATTTACCCCGTCATACAAAACGAGTAGGTGTTTTCGTCAATGAAACATTTTCGGTCATTCTCGAAACCGCCCGAAAATATAACCTTCAATTCATTCAATTACACGGTAAAGAGGAGATAAGGTTATGCGATAATATCAGATCTGCGGGATTGAAAGTTATTAAAGCTTTTCCGATAAAAAATTCTCGTGACCTCGAAATTACAGCACTTTACGAAGGGCATTGCGACTTTTTTTTATTCGATACCGCCTCTCCCGCTTACGGTGGAACCGGACAGTCTTTCGATTGGGCGATACTCGAAAGCTATACAGGAAATACTCCTTTTTTGCTAAGCGGAGGTATCGGCCCCGGAGACGAACATAAAATCAGGGCATTTTCCCATCCGAAATTTGCAGGGATCGACCTAAATAGTCGGTTTGAAGAAAAACCGGGATTGAAAACGATCGATAAACTTCGAATATTTTTACAGCACCTAAAAAATAATAAAGATATGAACCTCATTAACTCTCTTTTCAATTTAAAGGACCGCAATATTCTTTCTGTTTATTTTACTGCGGGCTATCCTCACCTCGAAGATACCCGTCATATATTGCGAGAATTACAGCATCAGGGCGTAGATATGGTAGAAATAGGAATTCCTTTTTCCGACCCGATGGCCGACGGGCCTGTCATACAAGCAGCTGCTACAGATGCCTTACGTAACGGCATGACTCTGCATAAACTATTCGAGCAACTCGAAAACATCCGGTCCGAAATTACGATACCAATCATTCTGATGGGATATCTTAACCCGATCATGCAATACGGATTTGAAAATTTCTGTCGGGATTGTGCAGCAAGAGGAATCAACGGGATGATCATTCCCGACCTTCCTTTTAAAGATTACCTCGAAAATTATAAACCGATCGCCGATAAATACGATTTGCGTATTATCATGCTTATTACTCCCGAAACAAGTGATGAACGTATTCGTTTTATCGATGAACATACCGACGGATTTATCTATATGGTTTCTTCTGCAGCCATAACCGGAGCACAAAAATCGTTCAACGAAGCAAAACAAGCTTATTTTAAACGTATTGAAAACATGCAACTACGCAATCAGAGATTAATCGGGTTCGGGATTTCCAACAAAGAAACTTTTGATGCCGCATGCCATAATGCGTCGGGAGCTATTATCGGAAGTAAATTCGTAGAGCTTTTGGGGCAAAAAGAAACACCCAAAGAAGCGGTATCTGAACTGTTACGCCTCATCGGCAGGAAATAAATAATCTTTGTGAAACAAACATATAATGCCCGTAAGATTATAAATTCTCCAAGCGTTATATATCAAATAACATTTATAACTATTGAATTCTATTTAATGATATTTCTCTAAAAATGACAGACGATATCGGTAAAGCAATATCGTCTGCATTTATTATATAATCAACACTTTATTCAACAATGACAATACGAGTAAGCGCATTACTTTCGTACATTTTATTCACTCCGCCTTTAGCCTCGATTTTCAACTGGCTTTCATTTACTCCGTAGTCATTTACCAATACATTATATACTGTTTTGGCCCTTTGTTGACTCAATCTTCGGTTATATTCTTCTGAACCGGTCGCATTATCAGCATAGCCTTTAATCGTATAAGTCTTATATGTATTCAATTTTATTTCGTCGGCTATGTACCGAATATTTACTTTCTCTCTCGAAGTGAGAGTAGATTTATTGATCGTAAAGAAAATAATACGGGGAACCGTAACTTCTTGCCTATTCACCACCTTTACAACTTCTTTAACCACTGGAGGTTTACTTTTTTCTTCGGCCAATTCGCTTTGCAAATTAGTATTCAGGCTTTCTTGTTCTTTCAATTTATCCTGTACACGTTTCATTTCCTCATACGAAACACCTTCTTTTACAATCGGTCGATTGGTAAAACCTCTTGTTTTAAAATAGTAAGTAGCCCCTATGTTTAAAGCATACATAGCGTCACCACCGGTCTTTCCCGCCCGGGTTCCGCTAAACGACGCCGTAGTAATCATAGCCCGGGCTTCGAGATTAATGTCCCAAGCTTTTGATACATGAAAGCGGTTAAGTAACCCGAAATTGAAACCGAAATATTGTCTTTCGGCCCAATCGGTGGTATGCAGCCAACCAAAACCGATAACGGGGATGATACTATATACACGATTCTCTCTATATCCGCAAAAAAGATTGGTGAGATTAAACATTACATCACCATGAATATATCCTATATTCCATTTCTGGCGATAAAGTCCTTTACTGTTCGGGTTACCATACAAATATGCTTCTTTCCCTTCATACCCCCATCCTCGTGCTTGTATTCCGCTAAATTGCAGTCGCAGTGCCAGACCCGGAGTAAACCATTTACCGAACCCGATATCGATAGAGGAAGATATACGCTTCTCGAAAGGTCCTTCGGAATCATCTTCTCCAAAATATACCTGTGGACCTGCCCCCACACTCATAAACCAGTTATCCCCGAAACGGTTGGTATAAACAGAATATTTATCGTTACCGATTACCGATTTTTGCTCGGCCTGATCTTGAGCAAACAAACTAAGCGGCAGAACTGCCAGCAATACAAGCAGTAGAGTCTTTCTAATCATTATAATTAAAAATATTAATTAAGTAATAATCATTCAAATATTAAGCAATCAGCAAATTCTCCTATCGGTTTTATCCCCTTAGAAATATCAACAAGTTGCAAATATAATTATTTTTCTTTATATAATATTTATTACGTGCTCTTAAATTACTCTATATGTGAAAAATATTATTATAATAGTTTATGTATTTAATTACCCACTATTTTCATATATAGTAAAGAATTTATTTTTTGCTTTTACCGTCATTTAAAATTTCTGATTCAAAAATATATAAATATTAAGCCGCCATTTATATACCATTATCATTCTTTCCTCTGTATTTTCATATATCCATTGTTACCGTATATTCCCATCCATTTCTTTTTATCTGCAAATAGATAAATGCAAAGTAAAACAAATAAAATTCAGCATACTCCCATACCCACTTTTGCCTGTTGTTATCGAATGAAATATGATCATACAATACTACTTCATATCGGGTATACTACTATTATATTTTAATTATAAAAGCCTACTTCTTAAATTTTTT
This sequence comes from Coprobacter tertius, assembly GCF_024330105.1. Lineage (NCBI taxonomy): Bacteria > Pseudomonadati > Bacteroidota > Bacteroidia > Bacteroidales > Barnesiellaceae > Coprobacter > Coprobacter tertius. The sequence goes on along the minus strand of NZ_JANDHW010000016.1, from coordinate 25,957 downwards.
CATAATTAAGCCGTTTCCTGCTATCCTTATACCACTTTTTTATCTCTTCTAATTCCGATCTATCCAGCATTATCAACATGGTAAAACTTGGGGTTTGAAATTCATATTCCCTACCAGTAAGAAAGCCAACAAGAAACAAAAATTCATTATCTTCACTATTACTAATACAATATTTTCCAGTATCTGCTATTATATAATTTTCTATCGAACTCAAATGTTTTGTAAATATCGAATCGATTTTTTCAATATTTGTCCTCTCATCCTGTTTATTCTTCCCTTCCGTATAAGATGTAATAAAAAGAATTACTAAAATCAATACAATAACTTTTAGGTTTATATTATTCCTGAATATTCATATCTTCGATCAATGTTCTATCCTGCTTATTATTATTTAATCTGTCCATATATGTAAATGGATATATATTGGTAGTTTCTTCTATACGGCGACTCTGAAAACTATCCGTTACGAACCATAAAATTCCATCTTTTATTTTTCTTTCATTACCATCAATTTTATTTTCTCTATCATTATAATTCTGAAAATAACGCTCTGTTCCTGAATAATTTATTATAACAGCAACTTTATAAATTATAAAATATATTTCTATACCTACATTGCCTCTGTAAAAAAAATGTTTACCCCTTACAATTTAAAGCTGATATAATATACCAACCGATCGTAATAACTCGTTTATATTTCCATCGATTATTTATCGATCTATATAGCGTTTCAATTCTTCAATATCAATCTCAAAGTGGGTATTATTGCCCCTTACGAGATTCCATTTCTTTTCTTCACAGGAATATTTATAACATAATTTTAAAACACCATTAGTTTCAAAATGTAAATATCTCCATCTCCTCTTTTTACTTACACCACCAATCACTAATCGAAAACTTAATGTATCACCTTTCAATTCTGTTCCTACTAATCGAAAAGCTGTCCCTTCTTCTATTTTCTGGAGGAATTTACGTCTTTCCAAAATCGTTACATTTCGAGATTTGTTAAATTCCGATAACTCAAAATTTTGTAATAATCCATCTTCTAAAAGATAATAATTTCTCAATGACGTGTTATATCCCCAACTTTCATATTCCAATAATTTATACTTAATTCCATCATTTATCATCCGGTTTAATTCATTCGTTAAACCTCCAGATTTTTCTTGTGCACCAACTAATGAGGCAAAACATAAAACAAAAAAATTCAACAACAACGTCTTTTTCATAATAATCACCTTTACAACAAATAAATAATAAACGCCTGATAATCAAAAATCTTTCCCTTAATTATCTTGATACTTTTTTAAGCTATCTCTTTGTTTATATATCTGTCACAAATTCATTTCTGCCGTAATCCATTTATGATTTGTGATATTGACCAGATCATCGGACCTAAGATGACTCCAACCATAATCAAACCGCCTTTATTACTCGTTCCTTTTAGTATTAATCCTACTATTATCCCGATGATAATTAAAGAAAACATAATTGCCATTACAATTAAATATGTACGGTTTTCTAAAAGAGACTTTTGCCGTTCTATAGGCTCAGTTGTTCCTTTTAGTTGATTATAACTTTTTATATCTGATTTAAAACTATTTATAAATTTCTTAAAATCATCATCTTTATCGAAAGACCATTGATTAAGTTTTAAAACTTTGCCTGATTTGAATTTTATTTTAAAAAAATCAAATGCATAACCCGATTCGTATTTATATGAATCTACATCTCTTAAATGAAATTCTAATATCGGTTTCATCTTTCCAAATCGATACGGTTGCATATACTCTATTTTATAATTTCGCTTTTCTGATGTAATTTTAATAATAGCTTTACCATAGAGACGAGGAAATTTAAAATACCCTAAAAGTAAAAATGAAAAAGTAAAGATAACAGCTATTAATTTCCCGCCTGTTACATATAAAAAACAAATATATGATACAATAAATATTATTATATATATAATAAATTGTATTATAAGAAAGATATCTCGGGAATAAATATTTATATCAAATTCTCTTTTCATAAATCAAATTTTTATTTGTAACCAAAATTACTATCAATAAATTTATTTATTTCATTACCCCATATTAATTGAGACGCACTCCATAATCCTCCTATTATAGCTAATCCTATGGCTACTCCAGGAGTACACGCTACTGAGAAAGCTACAGCACCCATACTTACCCCAAACTTAAGATATTAAAAGATGTTGATATGCCATTCGCCCATTTATCGAATTTCTCAAACAATATGGATAAAGAGAAATAGTTATTGTTAAAAAGATACGTATTTAGTGTTATCCATCGTATCAATACAAAATTATTTATTTACACTATTAGTATCCTAAATAATTTTTCCGTAAGTTATACCACCGTTTTTTCGCTTCTTCTGTCATGTGAAACATACTGTCGAACTGTTGTATATAGGAGTCTAATGTATCAAACATTTTATCCGAGCCGACATCTTCTTTAAAAGACTCTATAAAAAATTCCCTTACTTTCTTCGTTTTAAAACCCACTATTCCGATTTCCCAGTCTTTCGATGCAACTATACCCCATTCAGGAGTTTCAGAAAACAATACCACCGTTTCCCCATTCGAAAACATGGAATCGGCAGGACTATCACCCGGATCTCTATGTATAAACTCCTGATATTCATCAGATGTAGCTGTTATAGGAATAACAGCTACACTATATTTCTTAAAATAATAATAAAAATAACTTTCGGGATTTGGAGAAACAGTATAGAATGTAAAAGAATTATTCCCTAATTTTTTTATAAACTCTATCATTCCTTCAAAAAAATCTTCATGATATAAAAATATCGATTCAAAAAATAAAAAATCATCAAATCCTCTCTTAAACATGTTGTCAGGTAAGAGTAAATCCGCTTGGAATATCTTATTCTTTTTTATTCTCTCTTTTTCAAATCTTTCTTTATCAACTATAAAATCTACTTTCATTTTTCTAAACGTATTTCTTTTTTCACTTTATTTTTCTCTGCATAATCAGCTGTAGGACCATTATGGTCGCTTGAATTATAATCTCTTACAGAATATTTTTTATCTCCTTTTGTATAAATATCAGCTTTACCATCTTTACTTAGCGTTTTTTTATACCCGGAATTTTCTAGATTTTTCCCAAATTCTTTTTTTGTAACATCTGTCTTTATATTTGTTGTGCTACTCTTTCCTCTTGAAGACTTAGTAACATTTTCATATTTCGAAGATGTTCCAGAACCATTCGCTGCATCTATTCTACCTTCCCCTTTTACTACACTTTTTACAGCATTATTAATCATAGTCGCACCGTGTGTTGCGACAGCGGCCCCAGCAACAGCAGCACCACCACCTACCACACTTGCTGTTCCGGCAGAACCCACTGTTATTGCTCCCCCGGCAATAGCAGTTGCACCTCCAATAAACATTTCGCCTACACCTCCAATTGCGCTCAATACATCTCCTACTAACTGGCCGCCGTTATAAGCACTTGCATTTGCAACGGTCGAGGGATTACCCTTCCAGCTACCCATGCTCATATTGCGCCCGATCGCATCACCTACCCCTCTAAAAAAGTCGAAACCACCCCAAACTTCTTTTCCATCTAAGTCTACAAGACAGACCGGATTTCCGGCGCAGTAAATATACGGACTTATTCCGAGATATTTATAAGCCAACGGGTCCGGAGTGGTCCATCGTAACAATACCGGGTTATACATTCGAGCGCCATGATCGTACAAATTCATGTTATGCATCTGATCGAACTCCTTGCCGCTCAGTTTCTTCGTCTGAAATTCAGGGTTCACGCTGTTACTCATCGGCAGCCCGGAAGGATAATACCGGTTCGCCTGTTGGAGGTTTCCCTCTTTATCCGTTACAACGCAGATACTTCCCAAATGGTTTTTCGAATAATAGTAATTTTTGCCCGATTCGGCATCGTAATAATAATCATCATGATAGACAAAACGAAGGTTGACTCCTCCTCCCATATAGACTTTATTACCCTCGTAGAACATATAAGTAGATGTCGTCGTCCCGGCCGCAGGAGTTACCGCACTCCCGTAAGGGACTGTCATATTCGTCTTTACCGTACGGTAGGTTACCCCCGTCTTTTCGCCACGGCCATTGTATTCGTATTCGGTAATATCCCCCCGACGCGTCTGAACCTGGCGGGGAAGACTCAATACATTATAACTTACCGAACTTACCTGCATTCCCTCGTTCCAGATCTCCCGACCGCTATTGTCGTAACCGATACCGTGGCTCGTTTTCCCATTCTGCTTATATTCGATAAGGCCGTTACGAGTCTGATCAGCGATAGATTCGCTGATTCCCGACAACAAGCCCGTCTGAGCATTATAACTCAACGACAGGTTATCGATTTGCTGCGTTCCTCCTCCTGACGGTTGCGGCCAGTAACGATACAAATGAGTAATGTTGCTGTTCCGGTCAAATTCATACTGCTCGCCAAACTGGCCGTCTTTATTCGGTCCATAGAACGAACTCCAAGCATTATACAACCGGTTCAATCCGTCGTATTCATAATAAAAGTGTTCCTGCTCATAACCCGGTTTCAGGATTTGGAATATCTGCTGACGGATATTCCCGTTAAAGCAACTCGAGGCGTCGTTCACATCCTGGTAAACCAACCTTTCTTTGAAATAACGGCCCCTAATCCCTTGTACCCAACCCCGGATCGTATAATCGTAACCGATCGTGTCTACCGGCGTGCCGTTCTCCGAGATACGTTTGCGGCTGACCCGGCCCAAACGGTCGTAATCATAAAAAATACTTACCTGTCCGCTCGTATTGGTGCGTTGATTTTCCCATAAACAGTTACTCTTCGATAAACGCTTCTGGCTATTGTACGTATTCTCCTCGGTCTCGATATAAGTGATACCCGAACCGGAATGATAACTGTAGTGACGGGTCACCTGCCCCAGATAGTCATATGCATAATAATCGGACTGACGGCTCAGGGGGGAAATCTCGCGGCGTTGTACTTCATTACCCCGGTAATCGTAATAATGAGAAGTGATACGGGAATATTGATTCGCAGACACTTCCAATCGATACGTGATTTCTCCCGTCAATCGTCCTTTCGCCCCCTGACCGTTACTCGTCGCATAACGATCTCCGTACCCCGATTTACTTTCGTAAGACAGTAGGGAGCTGTTGGGCACTCCCGTTATCGATGGAAGTTCTAAATAATCATAGGTATCGTAATAATAGACGTTATGCAGTTTTATATTCGTCCCGCTAAAGGTGGTCGAATATCCTGTCCCTTCCCAGTTATCCGACGGATTATACTTCGTTTCGACGGATTTATCCCGTCCATAATCATTTACGATATCGTCACACTCCCCTTCGACGACCAATCGGTCCTGATCGTCATACAATTTAAACAGACACCGGTTATCGGGCAAAAGTTCCTGTATCACACGGTAATATTTATCATAATACAGCAGACTTGTTTCTGAGCCCGGTGTTCGCACCATGGTCGGATAGCCATAAGGGAAAGAATCGGGGAGTTCTGAGAATAAATGAATGTCTTTCTCCATGCTACAATCAAATTGCGTTCCGGCATATTTAACTGATGACTCGGGAGGTAAAACCGCTTCGGGGCGATTCTGTCTTTCATAAGTGAAATAGGTATCACTGGCCTCACTGCCATTCATTTTCCTCTCGAGTATCTTCTGTCCCAGTCCATTATGAAACTCATAAACAACGTGTCCGTCTTCGTCGGTTATCTTCGTGACAAACAAACTGCCTGCCGGATATTTTTTCGTCATATCGACATTCACCCCGCCGCGTTTCAACGCCATGTCGTAACAGGACATATCCCCCGAGGCGTCATTCAGATAATAATCATAACGCACTTTCTTTCCCGAGGATCCGCTTCGCCAATCTTGTCCTTCTCCCGTTTCCTCTACGGGACGACCATCACTGCTATTTTCATAAACCGTTTCCCGATAAGGGGCCGTATCGTTATAGAACGATCGGGCAGCCGATTCGACTAAATTTACCGCTACAAACGCTCCCGTTGTCTGGTTTCCGGCATAAGTAAGCCACGAACGTAAAGGCCGATCACGATAATCGAGGGTAGTATAAGTAATCAAGTCTTCTCCATTACCTCCCATTTTACGTTGTACCGTTTCTTCGGGACGTCCCAGAGGATCAAAGTACGTGTATTCTTCGAAACTGTTATTACTGTTTACCTGCGAGGGAGATGTTACGATCTGGAAAGGAGTCGAACGAACAACATAACTTCCTCCCGGCTGAATATAATACCGGTAATGTTCCCGTATTTCTTTCGCTCCTCCGACAGGATTTACCTGATATTTTGCCAACAAACGGTAATAAGCGTCATATTCGTAACCATATTTTGTCTGGTCGGGAGCCGTTTCTTCTTTTACACCCACCAACGGTTTATAAATACGGCTTACGATACGAGATTGAGGCAATGAGTTTCTCAAATTATTTAGCATCGTTATATCCTGTGGCAATAGGGTATCCTTGCCAGCCAGCGCATCTATCTGTGCCTGTGTTATTTTAGCTTTCACCTCTTCAGCCGTAACACCCTGTATCTCGGCTACCACATATTGCGAACGATATCCCCATAAATAAAATACCTTCTGATGATCGTTCAACGTCATATATTGAGGACGGCCATCGATATTATATTCCACCATGTTTAGTTTATCGAATCCTTTATCCCTCGATTTCAGACTGATACTTTGTTCCCGCGCTTCTCCATCGGAGAACATTGCGTAAGTATGGTTTTCCTCCTCCCAAGTACGAGACCAACCGCTACGGCTGGTAATGGTAGACAATCGCTTCAGCAAAATATTCAAGCGGTTGCCTTCATAAAGTTTTTCCCTGACGACCTTAGGGACTAACAAACTATTCGACGTCAGATATGTACGGGTATCTACGATTTTCGTTCCGTCACCGTATGTCGTGGTCACTTTAGTAGGTGTAATAAGATCGGCATGCGTATAATCATATACTTCGGTAGTCACATTTTTCTTCGTCCCGTCATGTATAGTAGTTACCTTTTTGGTTTCAAGCATGATCCCGGTCTCAATATTATACAATTTCAGACTAAAATCATTCACAAAGTATTTAAATTTATCGCTCGACGGACCAAAAGGAGATACTTTATTGAATATACGGCGCGCCCTGGCCAAACCCGAATGATATTCAGCATAAGTGTGTTCGATTTCCCTTTCTAACCGAAAATCTACCGTGACTCTATTATTTCCGTTCCGGCTTACAACGGTTTTATATTCTTCTTCTTTCAACAACAAGCCGTCACGCCAATGATTGCGTGGATTGATACGGATATTCGTTTCCGGAATGTACAAATCGCCGCTTTGATCCTCGAGCGGATCCCGATGCCGGTAGGTGAATATCTTACGAACCATCGAGGCCGTATCGGCATCATCATACGCGTCTTCCCGCACCTGTTCGTAAATGATAGGGGAACCTCCCGAAAACAAAATATCGTTTACCGGATTAGACATATAACTCCGCAACCGGGTAAAAAAGACCCGTTGCCCGTTATCCATATTCGTATAAGTATGACGGCATTCGCTCATATATTCATTCAACCCCATTTTACTTTTCACGTAACCCGTACCGCAGCCGTTTACTCCGTATGTATAACGACGTACATAAATCCGGTTGGCATGCCCCAAATTATCCGACCCCACATTTACGATACGCTCTACACGCAAACCTCCGCATAGACGAACCGTATCAGCCCCTGATGCGGTTTTATCTTGATAACGGTTGGCCTCATAATGAATAGAGGTATACCCGCCGCTCGGGTAGGTAATTTTTGTCAATACCCCGCATTTCATCGCGGTTTCATTACTGCCTCTTTCCGCATCTCCGATTACTCCCTGAATATCTTCTAAAGTGGGTGCTTCCACTTGACAGTTTATCGCGGTTCGCTTCACGGCATTCTGTGAAGACGTTAAACCCTCACCATTATAATATCCCCAGAAATCGACATCCTTAGTACTTAAATCGTAAGGTAAGGTATTGCCCCAGTAATCGAACGAATAAGTCTCTATTACATTACCCCGGGCATCGAGAAACTCCACACTATCGAGACGGCGCTTGTAGTCCCGATCATTGCCTCCGGGTAGGAAAGTCGTATGATTCAATCTTATGCGACGTATTTGATTCCCATTATTATCGTACACCGTAATATATTGTAAGGTAGGCCGGGAGGTTCCACTTTTTTCAAGAGAAAAAACGACCCGCCCTCCCCTAAATCGTATTTCTTCGGGATAATGCGCTGTTACATTCGACTCGTAACCGACATCGAAAGCCGACGAGTTTTCACAGCTTCTCTGTAAGCTTCCATCCTTTTGAAGATTATAACCGGCTACATATCCGCTTGTCATGTATTTAACATAGGGATAATGGGCTGTTGCACATTCTAAAACCCCGAATGCCGTACTCTGATCGATACTGTCTTCGACCGTTATCATATCGTATAAAGAACGCTGGTGCGTATTTTGACCTTCCTGATAATGAAAATAAACCGTATCCGACGTATGCGGGCTAATCATTCGGCTGGCCTTCCAGCAAGTCGTAGCCATGCCGCCTTTCATATCGGTTATCTCCCTGAACTCCGCCACATAACGCTGTAAAGGACTGTCTCCGAACTCATACAAGACTCCATTTTCATCTTGTATCGTCATATTATAATGTTCATTCGTAAATCCCGAGAGATCTATTTTTACCGGGTCGTACGGAATGGTCATAGGTACGGCGCTCGCACCCAACTCTCTTTTTATAATAAAACTTCCGCTTTTATCGGCCAGCCGATAATAAAAATCGTCCGGTTCCTCTTCTTTATTGCCATTAGCCAAATCCTTATAATACGCACAATCCAGACCGGGCTCGTTACTGAAAAGGTTTCCGTTGATTAGATATCCTTTCTCATCGGGCATCACATTCACCGAACGGGTAATCTGAGGCTCGGCATTTAAACTCCATCCTAATCCTACCAATCCCGATATATCGTGCACCCGTAAACCGGAAGCATGATAACTGAGCGTAATAGGCAATCGCAAATCGCCACATACTATTTCATATAACGGAATAGAAATATCGGGAACGCCGGTACAATGATCTACCGGATAATTTTGATATTTCGCTATACTTGCCGCGTCAGGACTCGGCAGCATCTTATCGGGAAGGTTCAACCTTATATTTTCTTCTTGCCCATAGGCATACAATTCCGCAAGCATAAATGCAAAAACAGCAATCTTTCTCATTTTCATAGGATACATTTCGATATACTACTCTTTTATTATTATCCGGGTAACGATCTCATTCTCTATTCTCATAACCAATAACAACTGACCCCTCGGGAAGCCCGATACCGGAATCGTTTTACGGTAATCCCCTTCCTCCCGGTGCGTTCCTCCCGAATATAAAATACGTCCCGTCATATCTTGAACCGATAGATTTACCGAAACCGCTTCTGGTAAAATATATTCTACACGGAGTTCGTCTCGTACCGGATTTGGATAAATTTTCAATTCTAAACGTTCTTTCCACGAAATTTCGGGCTTTGTTTCTTCCCTCGGATTTTCGTCTTCCCCTTCCGCCAACAACCACTCGTTCTCCGGATCGTAACCCACATAACTTTCCATGCTGTCGAGGCTGCAATACAACGAAAAACGATTCATCACGTAAGACGTATCAGGGGTTAAGATCAAATTTTCATAAGACTCAAACAACGGATAACGGTAACCTCGAGCATACCACGACGTTACCCTAAGTTCGATGACCGAACTATCATTGACCAACCGATAAGCGATGCTGTCTTTCACGTGCGGTATTCGTAACGAATCCGGCAAATAATAGGACGCTGTTATTGGAGTAGCATCCTGTACATAACGCTCGGTAGTCGTTATCTGCAGCACATGGCGCAACGTATCTTTTCCAGGTAAGATCAATATTCCTTCACCATCTACCACCGTATGACCTGTACCTAACTGTTCCAAAGACAAACGATCGCAATATTTTCCGCGTGTATAGAGGTACCCTGAAACACTATCGCCGTATGCGAACGGATAACAGAACAATGGACGTGGAAAAACATGACGCACGATCGACGACTCGTTTTCATAACCTTTCAGAAACACCGTATCACCCTCATCATGATAATAAAACCGGGTCGAAAAAGCTTCCTTTACAATGCTACCGTCCCGAACGTCGAAACCATACGAGACACTTTCTACCGGCCCCCCGGCCTTCACTTTCGAAAAATCCCACACACAGTCCTTTCCCGTTGAATCGGCCGGTTGATAAGTAGTACGGGTCCACTTAAGTACATCGCCTACTCTGGGTTGATTATACTGGCGAGTCAGGCATAATTGCCCCGATAAAATTGAACTGGATAATAAAAAAAGAAAAACTAAGATATTACGAAAATTCATAGATATTTCACGTTTATATTAATAACGCACTAAAAAATAAGGTCACAAAACGACTGCAATTATAATTATTATATCTTTTTTCACCAAATATTTATTTCTATATTTTATAATTACAAAAAAAGAAGAGGTATAATCATATGATTATACCTCTTCTTTGTATGGTCAGATATTATTTCCGAACTTCTCAGATAAGGCCGATCAACAAATCGCCTTCAGTCTCTTCAATAGAGATCTTATCTTCACGAGATAACCATCCCAATGCAGCGTAAAGCTCTTTATCTTTGAGCTTGGTAACTTTCTTAAGTCCTTTCAGTGTCAATTTTTCGCCACCGTTCAGTGCATTCCACACTAATCCGGCATTCAAGCCGATTTCTTCTCTATCCATCATTCAAAAATTTAATTAAGATTTTACATCAAAAATCTTTTTTAGTTATGATTCAAGTACAAAAGTATGATTTTATCTACTATACCCATGCGAAAATTACATTATTTAACAATATTGATAATTCCGGAAGTCTTTACTTTTCATACCTGAATATATAAAAAGACATCGATATAAACGCTCGAAATATAATATTGTTCTGTATATTATTCATTTTTAATGTCTTTTGTACACCAATTTTTTTAACACTATAAAAAGTGAAATTACTTACTCAATGAAGAATAAACAAAAAGACCTTCACAATATTATGTAAAGGTCTTTGATAAAATATTTTATATTTAAACTTATACTACAGGTATTTTCAATACTTGTCCTACTTTAAGAGAAGCATCTTCCAGATTATTCAATTTTATAATAAGCTCCGAAGTAACTCCCGGGAAACGTCGTGAGATTGTCCACAAGCTTTCTCCTCTCGTAACTTTATGGTATAAATATTTTTCAGCACCTGTAACCGAAGTTTCAGTCTTACCGGTATTTTTGCGAGCTAAAACCTCTTCTTTTTCAAGTTTTTCGTTTTTTGCTTCCGCACTGCTATTTTCAATAGTTTCAACTTTATTACCCTCCTTCTTCGCATCGGCCATCAGCTGCTGAGATTCATTCTCCTCTTTTACCGGGACATCAATATATTTCGTTTTTTGTATTTTCAAACTTTTTCCCGCTCTAATATTATTACTTTTCAAACCGTTCCAAGATTTCAACCGACTCACCGACACTCCATATTTATCAGCAATCACTGAAAGACTTTCACCCGGTTTAATCCGATGATAAAGCGTTGAAACCGTTTTCTGACGGGTAACAGGATTATTATCTGACAACACCTTTTCATCCCTTGCTTCCGCTGCATTCACAACAACTGTTTTAGATGAATCGACCACAGTTGCAACTTCATTTTTTGCAATCGGTTTCGTTTTTACAACCGGTTTTGTTTCCCGGGAAGCCAAAACCGGGGCACTTACCCGTAAACGTTTGCCTGTGTTTATCGTATTACTACGTAAATTATTCCATTTACGCAATTGTTTCACCGATACCCCGTATTTATGCGCTATTGTAGACAATGATTCTCCTCTTCGTACTTTGTGATATGTATAACCCGATACTGAATTATATCCCGAAGGATCTACAGTCGTACGACGCGCATACAAATCGGGGCGATACTGCAAAATCGAATCCTTTTGTTCGATAAAAGCATAAACTTGCTGCGAAGGAAGAATAAGTGTACGTGTTTTAGCATTTCCCGGTACTATATCGCGGCGATATTGCGGATTAAGAGACCGCAATTGATCGACAGGTATCTGCAACACATCGGCAATTTGCTGCAAATGAACCTGTTCGTTTATATGTATCGTATCGGTCGTAAGGGGCATATCAGACAATACCGGACATATATTATGATCACTATAATAACGCATCACATAATTAGCCGCAATAAAGGCGGGAAGGTATCCTCTCGTTTCACGGGGCAGATAATTATAAATCTCCCAATAGTCTTTACCTCCCGAACGACGAATCGCTTTATTCACATTTCCGGGACCACAGTTATAAGCAGCAATCGCCAACCCCCAATCATGATATATATTATATAATTCCTTCAGATAACGAGCGGCCATTTCAGACGACTTTAACGGATCACGACGCTCATCGACCAGACTGTTTACCTCCATCCCTAAAACTTTAGCAGTTCCGATCATAAATTGCCACAGCCCTGCAGCTCCGGCACGGGAAGTGGCCTCGGGCCGTAAAGCCGATTCTATAATCGGTAGATATTTCAATTCGAGCGGTAGTCCCTGTCGTTCGAGTTCCTGTTCGAAAATCGGGAAATAATAATTTCCCAAACCCATCATAACTTCTACGAGCTTACGCCGTTTTTGAGTATAAAAATTAATATAAGTTTTTACGATCTGATTAAAAGGCATCTCGATAATAGTAGGCATATTGGCCAACCGCTGAATATAAACCGAGTCGGGATAGTCGATATTGACACTGGTACTGATACAATTCTCATCGATAATAGCATATTTTTTAAGATACCAATTAGAAAAAAGACTATCCACATCGTTTTCGAGACTTTCGGGAAGTATGATATCTTTATCGGAGATAGTATCTTTTGCAGATGGCTTTACAGGCAATATATCAGCTTTTACCGTTATACTGGCTATAAACAGAATGACAAATAAAAAAAATACGCGCATAATTTCAAGTTTAAAAGGTTATGGCGCACTGTAAACCCAATGATGCCCGGGAATACGGTGCCGGAGTAATCACAGCCGGAAGCAACTGCATGCTCACATCGGGGCTGATATCGAATTGGTAGAGCTGGGCATCGACATATGCATCGATCATACAGACCAGATATAATCCTACCATAGAAATAATACACAAATCACGATTACGCCTGTAAAAGTCCTTTTTCCGTTTTAGAGAACCTTTCAACCAATCGAGATTTGCGTTAACAAACTCATCATTCCGGTTATTATAGGGCAAAAAATTAATATAGCTGTTCGTCGTCGGGTCATTATCCATAATATCCCTGTACGCCATAGAATAATCGGTATAATAACGATTATTCCAGGATGTTGCATATATCAGCCCCATATAACCGCCGATTACAATCGGCAGCTTCCAATAGCGACGGTTATATATCTGCCCCAGCCCCGGAAACAAAGCCGAGTACCAAACGGCTTTCATCGGATCGGGTGTAAATAATAACGAGTCGGGAATCACCGGAAGAGGCATACCTGAAGGAGGAGCCTCCATCATCTCTTTCTTGTTTTGCTTTACTTCGTTAATCCCTTCATTTATGATACTATCGGCAACAATCGTAACCGGTGGGCCGACCTCGAGAGTATCTTCAACAACGGGTTGCTGAGCCGAAAGATTTGTTGAAAATAATAAACAAACCATAGTAACAACGGCACAAACACCCGTAAACAAGGAATTACAATATTTTATGTTCCGAATCGTACCCAATGTCTTTTCTTATTTCAGTTGGTCGAAAATTGCCATGAGACGTTCCAGTTCTTCTTCATTTTTAAAAGGTATACTAATCTTTCCCTTTCCGGACTGATTACAAGTAAATTGTACCGGTGTCTTAAAGAAAGACGATAAATGCTTTTTCAGTAAATCATATTCCTCCCGTACTGCAGGTTTAGTTTTCGATATTACCTTAAGATTACCCTCTCCAGACGAATACTCTTTTACCAGTTCCTCGACCTTACGTACCGAATAACCGTTTTCCTGAATCAATTCATAAATTCGGAGTTGCATAGCCGGATCATCGATAGAGAGCAAAGCCCTCGCATGCCCCATATCGATGTGTTTGTTTTTAAGCCCCATTTGTATTTCTGCCGGAAGCTTCAACAAACGCAGATAATTGGCAATTGTTGCCCGCTTTTTCCCGATACGTTCACTCAATCTTTCCTGAGTAAGCTCGTATTGTTCGATCAATTTCTGAAAGGTAAGAGCGATCTCTATCGAATTCAGATCTTCCCGCTGGATATTTTCGATGAGTGCCATTTCCATCATCGTCTCATCTTCTGCAGTACGCACATAAGCAGGAACAGATGTAAGACCTGCCATAAGCGAAGCTCGATATCGGCGTTCTCCAGCTATAATCTGATATGTACCGTCGTCAACCTGACGTAAAGAAATAGGCTGAATTATTCCCAGTTCCCGAATAGATGTCGCAAGTTCGGCTAAGCCATCGGAATCAAACTCCCGCCTGGGCTGATCGGGATTAGGCTTTATTTTCGAAAGTTCAATCTCATTTATAGACGACGAGCCAGATGTTTTAACATCATCCATCGTTATAAGGGCATCGAGTCCCCGACCTAAAGCATTTCTTTTAAATGTAGCCATATTTTTTTAATCTATGGGCCTGTATCTTATTTCCTTTTTGTCCTGTTTATCAATTCCTGTGCAAGCTGTAAATGATTAAGACTTCCTTTCGAATCCTTATCATAAAGTAATGCCGGTATTCCATGGCTGGGAGCCTCGCTCAGGCGAATATTCCGTTGTATCACCGTAGTAAATACCATATCCCTAAAATGTACTTTCAACTCCTCATATATCTGGTTAGCTAAACGCAAGCGAGAATCATACATCGTCAACAGAAAACCTTCGATTTCGAGAGCTGGATTCAGTTTCGATTTTATAATCTTTATTGTATTCAGTAATTTGCTGATGCCTTCGAGAGCAAAATATTCTGCCTGAACCGGAATAATAACCGAATCGGCTGCAGTAAGTGAATTTACCGTTATCAGACCTAAAGAAGGAGAACAATCAATCAGGATATAATCATATTCTCCTTTCACCTCATCGAGAAGTACAGCCAAAACACGCTCTCGGTTCTCTATATTCAAAAGTTCGAGCTCAGCACCCACCAAATCGATTCGAGAACAAACGATATCGAGTCCCGGGACACAAGTCTCCGCAGTTGCTTTACGCAAAGACTCTCCATTGATAAGGCATTCGTAAATTGAAGTCGTTACATTTTTTAAATCGACTCCTAATCCCGAAGATGCGTTAGCCTGAGGATCGGCATCTACTACGAGCACCTTTTTATCAAGAGCGGCCAGCGAAGCGGCCAGATTGATTGAAGTCGTGGTTTTCCCCACTCCCCCTTTCTGATTTGCGATAGCGATTACTTTACCCATAAATTTCTGTATTAATCAGAAACAAAGAAACATCTTTTTATCGTCCTCACGTTATCAAACCCCGACAAAATCGGTTAATTGTTGAAAAGTCATTCAAATTGTTGATAACCTCCCCTGCATGCCAACCTATTAAAGAGCACATACTTTTGTTGCAAATATAATATTTTTACAGAAGAACCCGACCTTATTTCAAGAAATTTAGCACTCGGAATAAGCAACCTGAAAAATTTCATGTCCGGCAATCTCTTTTTTTTGTATTTTTGCTTTTGACAAACGTATTCGACATAAAAATGACAACAAGTAAATCCAATTTTTCCAAACCTCTTATTTTAGTCACCAACGACGACGGCATCGACGCAAAAGGAATAAATGAATTAATAAAAATGATCGACAGTCTGGGAGAAATCCTGGTAGTTGCCCCCGATTCTCCTCGATCAGGACAATCGAGCGCTATATCATCGGGATATCCTCTACGACTTATACCCGTAGAAAAGAAAGAGGATTTTACCTCTTTCAAAACAAATGGAACCCCAGTAGATTGTATAAAACTCGCACTTAACTTTCTATGCGACAGACGCCCCGATTTATTGGTATCTGGAATAAACCACGGATCAAATGCAGGAGTTAGCGTAGTATATTCAGGAACAATGGGGGCGGCGATAGAAGGTGCAATCGTAGGCATTCCTTCGGCAGGATTTTCACTCTGTTCTCACAACCCCGATGCAAACTTTTCAGCATGCAGCGATATCGTTACTTTTACCTGTCGAAAACTCCTTGAACAAGGATTACCCCAATCGGTATGCTTAAATATCAATATCCCGGCATCCGACAAAATTAACGGTGTAAAAGTCTGTCGTCAGGCACATGGCTATTGGACCGAAGAATACGATCGTAGAACAGACCCATATGGAAAAGATTATTTCTGGCTTACCGGACAATTTATAAATCTCGAACCCGATAACGAAGAAACCGACGAATGGGCGTTAGCTCACAATTATATCTCTGTAGTACCTACGACTTACGATCAATCGGCCATAAAATACATCGATACGACTCGCAACTTATTTTCCGAATAATACTTATATACAACTCGATCGAGTCAAATGACATTATACTACTTATTATAAATCCGGATTTGCCTTATCAAAGATAGATCCGGATTTTTTGGATATTTTTTGCATATACATACCTATGTAAAGTATAATCAATGTTAAAAAGAGAAGATTTAATTATCATTTCTGCATATATACTGCATATATTCAATTTTAATCTTTAAATTTGCATCATAAAAGCATATTTATGCACAAATAAAGTTTGTAAGAAACCCAAATTACGAAATATATGAAAAATAAGACCGAAAGATTGCAAGCGATAAAAGAAATTATCATAAATAATCGTATCGGAAATCAGGATGATCTTTTGAACATCCTTACCGAAAGGGGATTCGATCTTACTCAGGCAACTTTATCAAGAGACCTTAAACAATTACAGATTGCAAAAGTTCCGAGTACAGATAAAGGGTATATGTACGTTCTTCCCGGCACTGGAAGTATCGGCAAGATTATGCAATCGAAAGTCAATAACGAAATAAAAGTATCGCCTTCGGGATTTATATCGATAGAATTTTCAGGACAAATCGCCGTTATAAAAACACGACCCGGCTATGCCAGCGGTATCGCTTACGACATCGACAGCCGTGCAACAAAAGAAATACTGGGAACAATCGCTGGAGACGATACCATATTGCTCATCTTACGGGAGGGGATCCGGCAAGAAGACATTCTCGCCTCACTAACCGATATCATCCCCAACATACAATAAAAAACGATTTACAGATATTCACAACCGGCCGATACCGGATTATATTATAGTTATTAAACAAAGAAAATGGAAGATACAATTGAAGTAATTGTAGCAAGCGAAAAGCACTTGCCTTACGTAGATACAATTCTCGATACAATCGAGAAAGCAGCTAAAGTAAGGGGCACGGGTATCGCCAAGCGTTCGCCCGAATACGTAAAACAGAAAATGCTCGAAGGCAAAGCTATCATCGCTTTAGACGGTGACAAATTTGCAGGATTCTGTTATATCGAAAGTTGGAGTAATAAAAAATTCGTTGCAAACTCCGGACTTATCGTAGTAGAATCTTATCGAGGACATGGTCTGGCAAAACGCATAAAACGACGTGCTTTCGAATTATCACGAGAACGCTTTCCCGATGCTAAAATATTCGGCTTAACTACTGGACTCGCTGTAATGAAAATCAACTCGGAATTGGGATACAGACCTGTAACTTTCTCGGAACTGACCGACGATGAAGCCTTCTGGAAAGGATGTCAGAGTTGTGTTAACTACGATATACTGCAACGTACTAATCGTCGTATGTGTCTTTGCACCGGGATGCTTTTCGACCCCCATGCAAAAGACGAATCTGAAAAAAAATAAATTATTAACCGGATAAAAGAGAATGTGATTATGAAAAAAGAAAAAGTAGTTTTAGCCTTCAGCGGAGGTCTCGATACCTCTTTCTGTGCCAAATATCTTACCGAAGATTGTGGATACGAACTATATACGGCAATCGCCAATACCGGTGGTTTTAATGATAGAGAACTAAAAGCAATCGAAGAAAAAGCATACAAGTTAGGGGCAAAAAAACACGTAACCCTCGATATTACTCAGGAATATTATAACAAAAGTATCAAATACATGATATTCGGAAACGTATTGCGTAACGGAACTTATCCCATTTCGGTAAGCTCAGAACGTATCTTTCAAGCTATCGCTACCATCAACTACGCCAAAGAAATAGGCGCCGATTATATAGCCCATGGAAGTACAGGAGCCGGAAACGATCAAGTACGTTTCGATCTTACGTTCCAGATACTGGCCCCCGAAATAAAAATACTTACGCCAACCCGGGACATGACACTCACCCGAGAATACGAAATCGATTATCTGAAAAAACACGGATATGAAGCCGATTTCAAAAAAATGGAATATTCCATCAATAAAGGATTATGGGGTACCAGTATCGGAGGAAAGGAAACACTGAAAAGTAACGAAACTTTGCCCGAATCGGCCTATCCTTCTCAGATGACGGCTAAAGAAGAAGAAACCCTTACCATCGATTTCGAAGCAGGAGAAATCGCTGCAATCAACGGCAAAAAATACGATGATAAAGTAGCCGCAATACAGAAAATCGAAGAAATCGCATCGAAATTCGCTATTGGACGCGACATGCACATCGGCGATACGATTATCGGAATCAAAGGCCGTGTAGGATTCGAAGCTGCTGCTCCCATGATTATTATTAACGCGCATAAAATGCTCGAGAAACATACGCTTACCAAATGGCAGCAATACTGGAAAGACCAGATAGGTACCTGGTATGGTATGTTTATGCACGAAGCGCAATATCTCGAACCGGTTATGCGCGACATGGAGGCATTCCTTCAAAGTTCGCAACGAAATGTTACAGGGCGTGTAATAATCGACCTCAAACCTTATCACTACATACTTGTCGGCATCGAAAGTGATTTCGACCTTATGAAATCAGATTTCGGAGAATATGGCGAAGTAAATAAAGCCTGGTCGGCAGACGACGTAAAAGGATTTACTAAAATATTGGGGAACCAGATGAAAATTTATCATTCGGTACAAAAC
The DNA here is from genome assembly GCF_024330105.1 of Coprobacter tertius. Taxonomy (NCBI): domain Bacteria; kingdom Pseudomonadati; phylum Bacteroidota; class Bacteroidia; order Bacteroidales; family Barnesiellaceae; genus Coprobacter; species Coprobacter tertius. The sequence continues at coordinate 6,730 of NZ_JANDHW010000016.1, read as the reverse complement.
AAAAATAAAAAATAAAATTCGTGAAACGAAGAAGATGAATTTGCGGGCGACGAAAACCGTAATTTGTCGCCCGCATTTTTAATCTTATCTTTGTACGAACAGACAATAGTCTGTAAATTTCAAACTTAAATATTATTATCAGAATGATACGAGCTGGAATTGTCGGAGGAGCCGGATATACGGCCGGGGAACTCATCAGATTACTGATAAATCATCCCGATGTAGAAATCGTTTTCGTTAACAGTAACAGTAATGCCGGTAATAAAATTACCGACATACATACTGGGTTATATGGAGAAACCGATCTAACTTTTACTGACGAACTACCCTTCGACCAAATCGATGTACTTTTCTTTTGTACAGCACATGGCGATACGAAGAAATTTGTCGAATCGCATACGATTCCCGAAGACTTGAAAATTATCGACCTATCTACCGATTACAGAATCGAATCACCCGAACATGAGTTCGTTTACGGTCTTCCCGAGTTGAACCGTAAACGCATTATACGATGCAAACGCATAGCCAATCCTGGGTGTTTTGCCACAGCAATACAATTGGCATTGCTACCTTTGGCAAAAAATCTGATGCTCAACAATACGATACATGTAAATGCCATCACCGGATCTACTGGAGCAGGGCAAAAGCCGGGTGCTACCTCGCATTTTAGTTGGCGTAACGATAATATTTCTATATACAAACCGTTTACCCATCAACATTTGGAAGAAATACGCCAAAGTTTGTCACAATTACAAAACAGCTTTAAAAGCGATATCGATTTCATCCCTGTGCGCGGCAATTTCTCAAGAGGTATTTTCGCTACATTATATCTAACTTGCAATACAGATCTGGACGAAATAAAACGCATTTACAACGATTATTACGACGATCATTCTTTTACATTCGTTGTCGATAAAAATCCCGATCTGAAGCAAGTAGTGAATACAAATAAATGCCTGCTTTATCTCGAAAAACACGATGACAAATTACTGATTGTTTCAATAATCGACAACCTGTTGAAAGGTGCTTCGGGGCAAGCCGTACATAATATGAATCTGCTATTCGGGCTCGAAGAAACGGTAGGTTTAAAACTAAAACCTTCGGCATTCTGATTTTAAAATTCATCCGGCTTCGATCAGCCGAATATAACTTTAAGCATATCATTTAAAATGAAACTATTCGATGTTTATCCTCTTTTCGATATCGAAATCGTAAAAGGAAAAGGATGTTATACTTACGATACCAAAGGAAACGAATACCTCGATTTATACGGAGGGCACGCCGTTATCTCGGTGGGACATACACACCCCTATTATACACAAAAAATTACCGAACAGGCTGCCAAATTAATCTTTTACTCTAATTCGGTCATAAACTCTTTGCAAACTCAATTGGCAGAAATGCTGGGTAAACAATCGGGGTATGAAGACTACTCGTTATTTCTTATCAATTCGGGAGCCGAAGCAAACGAAAATGCACTGAAACTGGCCTCTTTCCACACCGGAAAGAAAAAAGTGATTGCTTTTAAAAAATCGTTTCACGGACGCACGTCGGCTGCTGTAAACGTAACCGATAATCCTAAGATTATAGCTCCTATCAATAGCACGTTTGAAGTCAGTTATCTATCGCTGAATGATATAACCGCCGTACAAAAAGAAATATCACGAGGAGATGTATGTGCAGTAATCATCGAAGGTATACAGGGAATTGGAGGAATACAAGTTCCCGATGTAGATTTTATGCGACAATTACGAGGATTATGCACACAAAACGGTGTAATTCTTATTCTCGATGAGATACAATCGGGATATGGTCGTAGCGGGAAATTCTTTGCTCACCAATACAGCGGTATACGCCCCGACATCATCACGATCGCAAAAGGAATGGGTAACGGTTTTCCCATAGGCGGGGTATTAATAAGCCCCATATTTTCTCCCGTTTACGGAATGCTTGGAACGACTTTTGGAGGAAACCACTTGGGTTGTTCTGCAGCTATTGCTGTTCTCGAAATCATGGAAAGCGAAAAGTTAGTAGATAATGCGGCAAAAGTCGGTGAATATCTGATAAAAGAATTGAAAAAAATACCGGCTATTAAAGAAGTACGCGGACTCGGGCTTATGATAGGTCTCGAATTCGATTGTCCTGTAAAAGAACTACGACAAAAATTATTATTCGAAGAAAAAGTTTTTACTGGTGTATCGGGAACAAACGTGATAAGACTTCTTCCACCGTTATGCCTAAGCAAAGAACAAGCCGACATATTTATCGGCAAACTTAAAAAGGTACTAAACGGATAGTTCTTTTTCATAATCGTGAATACGGCAAAAGGATTCTCTTTTTGCCGTATTTTTTATAATTCTATCTCTTTGTGACACTTAAAAAAATCTTATCTTTGAGAAAATAATTGATGGAACATTTAAATTAAAACAAATTATAACGGTATCAGTAGTAAATAAAATCCGATGAAGAAACACAAATTTTCAAATTCGATTGCAACTGAAACCGATAAAACAAAATAATATGAAAATAACGATAATAGGAGCCGGTAATATGGGTGGCGCTATTGCACGAGGCTTAACTTACGGCAATATGATAAAGGCAGAAAATATTACTGTAACCGCCGCAACTTCCAAGTCATTAGATATAATGAAAGAATTCAATCCGGCAATACATACGACAACCGATAATCGACAAGCCATAAAAGATGCCGATATTATTATGATAGCTGTGAAACCATGGCTGATCGACCATATTGCCGGAGAATTGAAGCCAGTAATAGATATCCGTAAACAAATTATCGTTTCTATCGTAGCTGGAGTTCCTTTTTCACACCTTACAGACCTTTTTAAAGATAAAAATACAACTCCGTCTTTGTACCGTGTTATCCCGAATACGGCTATCTCCATTAGAGAAAGTATGACGGCTATTGCAGCATTCAATACTACTGAAGAACAAGATAAACTTATAATTGACATTTTCAATGAACTAGGGAAATCGGTACTTATCGAAGAAAGACTTATGACGGCAGCAACCGCCCTTTGTTCCTGCGGTACCGCATTTGCATTACGCTATATTCGAGCAGCGATGGAAGGAGGCATAGAGTTGGGACTTTATGCAGAACAAGCTCGAGAAATTGTGGCTCAAACTGTAAAAGGGGCTGCCGGTTTATTATTGCAAAACAAAACACACCCCGAAGCCGAAATCGATAAAGTCACAACACCGGGCGGTATCACTATAAAAGGATTAAATGAAATGGAAGAAGCCGGATTTACCACAGCTGTTATAAAAGGATTGAAAGCTGCAAAATAACAAATAAACACAAAATATCGCCTGTTAATTATTATCAATAATATACGGGCTTCAGAAAAATCTCGTAAATTTGAAAAATAACCAATAAAAATTACCATGTCAGTTAACAAAGTGATCCTTATCGGAAATGTCGGAAAAGACCCCGATATACGTTATCTCGATAATAATGTATGTGTAGCCTCTTTTACATTAGCCACAACCGAAAGAGGTTATACAACCGCATCGGGTGCTCAGATACCCGACCGTACAGAATGGCACAATATCGTACTATGGCGTGGATTAGCAGAAATTGCAGAAAAATACGTACGCAAAGGATCTCCTCTTTATATCGAAGGAAAAATAAGAACTCGTTCATGGGATGATAAAAGTGGCGTACGCAGATATACAACCGAAATTTATGCTGATAATATGGAACTTCTTGGGCGTAAAAGCGATATGACGGCAACTCCGACGGTAAATCCTACACATCAGATGCAACCGCAACAAACTCAGCCTGAGAATAATCCTTTCGGTGGAAATAATTCATCTGATGATTTGCCGTTTTAATTTTATATTATAATTTTGCATTCGCAATTTGCTCTGTATAGCATAGTTTTTCTTACAGACAAAAACTGAGTATTTTACAGAGAACAGGTATCTTCATCTTACCGATGTAATACCTTATTGTTTAACTAATATATATATTTTGGACCCTGACAGTTATCCTTTACCGTTACTTTTCTCAACTATCGAATTTTTGCCTGTAACAACAAGCGCAATCGTTGCACTTATATTGGCCCTAATATGTTTAGGCTTTTCAGGTTTCGTTTCGGCTTCTGAAATTGCATTTTTCTCGCTTTCTCCTCAAGATTTATCAGAAATAGAAGAAAATGGACACCCCAAAGACACTGTAATAAAAAAACAACTCAAGAAATCGGAATATCTGCTTGCGACGATACTTATTGCTAATAATCTGGTAAACGTTGCCGTTGTTATGCTATGCACTTTCTTTATCAATTCCATCGTCGATTTTACAGAAGCACCCATTATCGGTTTCTTAATACAAACAGTCATTCTAACATTTCTTTTGCTACTTTTTGGAGAAATAATGCCCAAAATATACGCAACTCATAATTCACTTAAACTGGCCCGAAATGCGGTTTCCACTTTGGTATTTCTGGAAAAAGTATTTTATCCGCTGGGGAACTTTATGGTAAAATCGACAAAACTGATAAATAAACATGTCGCAAAAAAGAATCTGAATATCTCGATGAACGAACTTTCTCAAGCGCTTGAAATGACCAAGGTCGATGCTCATGAAGAAAAAGCGATGCTGGAAGGTATTATTAAATTCGGAGGGAAAAAAGTCGAAGAGATCATGACTTCTCGTATTGACATGACCGACATCGATATACGCACCGATTTTACCACTCTCATAAATCTTATTATCGAAAATGGCTACTCTCGACTACCTGTATATGATGGTAACGAAGATAATATAAAAGGAATCATTTATATAAAAGACCTATTACCTTATATTAATCGAGATAAAAGCTTTCGCTGGCAAAATCTGATGCGAACGCCCTATTTCGTACCAGAGACAAAAATGATAGATGATCTACTGGAAGAGTTCAGGACTAAAAAGATACACATGGCAATCGTCGTCGACGAATTCGGGGGAACCTCCGGTATCGTTACAATGGAAGACATCCTTGAAGAAATCGTAGGGGAAATCAGCGATGAATATGACGAAGAAGAACGTCATTATGTAAAAATAGACAACGACACTTATATATTCGAAGGAAAAACCCAATTAAACGATTTCTTCAAAATCACAGGTGTCGACGAAAATGATTTCGACAAGATATCGGAAGAAGCAGAAACAATAGCCGGATTAATCCTCGAAATAAAGCAAGATTTCCCATGCGCAAAAGAAAAAATCGTTTACGGTAAATATACATTTGTCATCCTCGAAATGGATAAACATCGAATCGTAAAGGTAAAAATAAAGATCGATCATTCTGAAGAGAGTGATCAGAAACAGTCATCATAAATATAGATACGTCACGAAATTTACAGCAATGAAATATAAACAGAAATATCATTTTCATATATTATTGTGGATATACGGGACAATCTTATTATTGATTTCATTTATAAGTTGTAAACCCGATTATACACCGAAACCGGATGCTTATTACCGAATAGAAATACCAGCACCCGAATATCAGATCGCAGACATCGACCTACCGGTGAGCTTCGAAACTTCGGTTTATACACAAATAATACAAGACTCTATACATAAAAACAGTAACTGGTTCAATATTTTATATCCGGCTTACAAAGCCACACTTTACTGCAGTTTCGAAAAGGTCCGGAACAAAAAAGAATTGATAAAAATACTTCAAGAAAATAAAGAATTGGTTTATCGCCATACTGTCAGAGCTGATGCAATAGAAGCAAAAGAGTATGAAGCCCCCGACTCCAAATTATTTGCGACCTTATACCATTTAACCGGGAATAGCGCTACCCCACTTCAGTTTGTAGTTACTGACAGTTCGAATTATATGCTTAGAGGGGCGCTTTATTTCGACAATCAAGTAAAAAACGATTCCGTTGCGCCGGTTGTCGATTATATTACCCAGGATGTAGTACACCTGATCGAGTCTATAAATAAAAACTAAACAGAAATGTCCCTTCTTTTTTCCGGGAATATAGGTCCCGAAATCCATGTAGAACTTTGGAAACCCGAAGAAAATACCGATACACTGTTGTCCTTATTAGGAAATAGACCGGTCTATACCACCTTAATAAAGGACTTTTCAAATGAAAAAAGAAAAATAGAAAAATTAACTGTAAATTTATTATTAAAACGGATTTTCGGTTACGACATAAATATAAAATACAGCGGAACAGGAAGACCTTACCTCGAGAATGAAACTTGCGAAATTTCCATATCACATACCCGTCATTGCATCGCAGTTGCCATGCACACCAAAGAAAAAATAGGGGTTGATGTAGAAACAATACAGCCCAGAATAAAAAACATTCAATCCCGTGTTTTAAACACAGACGAAATACATTCTATACAACCTGAGAATGAACTTATACATAGTACATTACTTTGGTCTGCTAAAGAAGCTATATTTAAAGCATCCGATGTAACAGATGTCGACTTTAAAGATAACATCTGCTTATCTTTTTTTATTCCCGAAACCAAAGGTATTTTCGATGCTGAAATAAAACATCCGAAACTTTACAAACGTTTCAAGATCTTTTATACGATTTATCCCGAATTTGTTTTTACCCTCTGTTATCCTTTATAAGAATACTTTTATTCTATTTCTTCATATATTCATTTTTATAAATCTGTTGCATACTTATCGTAAAAGTGTACTAATTCTCCCCGAGACTATTAAAAGGCATAATCAGGATTTTTTGC